>NZ_RZRO01000001.1:0-105151 GCF_003997975.1 Mesorhizobium sp. M7A.F.Ca.US.005.03.1.1 | reverse complement strand
GCTCATTGCTGGAATGGATGTGCCGATTTCAAAAGCGCAACAAGCTGGCTTTGTTGATTCGTTCCCGTCTTGCGAAAGATACGGTTCAAATAAGTGCGCACGGTCGAGAATTGCAGGCCGGCTTCAGCCGCCGCCGCCTGCAGATTAAGGCCCTTGGCCAGCGCGGTGGCAAGCCGCACTTCCGCCGCCGTCAGGTCGAACAGGCCGGTCAATATGGTCGGCGAGGGCACCAGAGTGCTGGCACTGATCGCGGTGGCGACAATGAGCAGATCGCAGCCGCCAAAGAGGTCATGCGCGTCCGCGTCCTGCTTGAGCGGCAGGACATGCACCACGACCGGCGGAGGCAAGGCGCTGCGCAGCGGAATGGAGCGCGAAACGGGTTCGCCGTCGCGAGCCTGCACGGCCATCTGGAACAAACGGTTGCTTTCCGGATTGGCAAGGGCGATACCGCCGAACGCCGTCGCCACGAAGAGCGTCTTTTCCTGATCGAACAGCGTGTTCGTTGCCCTGACGCGACCATTGCTGGCGAGGACGGCCGCCGGAAGTCCGATCGTGGCCAAGGCATTCACCGTGCCGCGGGCGCGCTCCAGGCCCAGGCGCGTGGCCGCGAGGCTGGCGCGCGCCATGTCGGGTCGCAGGCGGTCGAGCAACGCAAAATGCTCCGGTTCGTGGGCGCCGTCTTCCAGGCCGTGAACATGCATTTCGAAGCCGTCGGGAATGCGGCAGGCAACCTCTGTCATCATGATCATCGCGCAGCGCTCGGATGCCAGGCTGTAGGCGCGGGCATCGACGAAAGACGCCACCGACAGCACCAGCCGTGCCAAGTCGGATCGTTGGCGATCCGATGGCACTAGCAGCGTCCCGCCGGTTCCCCGCATGACACCGTCCACCAACGAGCAAGCATCCACGACCAGCCGCTGCAGCTCCTGCGTATCCTGCACACCAGTGGCGACAATCGTGCCGTCCTTGAGAGTCAACGGACTATCCTGCCGTGCCAGTATCGCTTCGGCGGCCTCGTTCATCTGCGCGATCTGGCAGTGACCGTTGACCAGAAGGACGCCGAAGGGCAGACGCGCGAACGCCGATGCCAGCGCCGAGGTGTTTTCAAGCCGCCGGCCGATCTGCCCGGCGCGCAGGACATGCGGCACGATCTTCTGCAACAGCTCGATGTCTTCCTTGCCAAACGCGTCCTGCCTCGGACCGCGATCGACACTCAAAATCCAGTGCGACCCGTTGGCGGCGATCAGGTTGCAGGCGAGCCCCTTATAGATGTCACGCGGCCTTAGCCAGTCCTGCCAGAGTTCGCTGCGGCGGAACGCCGGCTCATCAGGTGGCGGCGGCCAACGATAGACTTTGCCGACGGGCAAGGCCGCCGACGCCGCTGTCAGAGGATCGCGCATCAACGTGTCGATGGCCTTTTGCGAACTTAATTCCGGGTCGAGGTCGGATGCGACCGCATTGGCCGTCCGCGGGCTGACGTGCAGGATGCAGGCGCGCGAACCGCCGAACAGGTCACGCAGGCTGGTGACCGCGTCGAACCATCGTTCCTGGTCGTAGGCGGCTTCGTAGACCCTGCCAACAACGGCGGATACCGCTTCGGTGGTGACGTCAGCCATGGGGCCCTTCGATCCTTCGAATGCTCACGTTTTCGTGAAGAAGCCTAACACATGGAAGCTCTCGCGCAAGTTGCACTGGTGCTGAGCCTGGGATGCCGCCCTCGTTTCCGGCCCATCGTCAATTAGCAAAAATGAAGGTGCCCCCCGGCTCTGGCCTTAGGGGTTCCCATTGACGCTTGCCGGCTTTTGCCGACGTGGATGGAAGCTTGGGCGGAGGCGCTGGCGTGACGGGCTTTGCGGGCTTTTCTTCCTGACCGCTTGGCGCTGGCGGCACGCTCTGCTCACGTTCACCGAAAGCCCATAGATCTTCCATTCGCCGTCTTCCGGCGCAAACAGGGGTGGTGTGTGGATGTTCTCCGCATTGCAATCTGTGCTTTTTATGCGGTTCTTGGGGCGTGGAAAAGGAGAGCTTGATGTCTGAAATGCTGCTGGCAACGCTTTCCAACATTCGGACGGTTGAGGAAATGATCGTCGCCTTCCGGGATGAAGAGCATTGCCGGCGGCTCCTGGAAGGTGTGGTGTGCCCGCCTCCGGGCCGCGCCGTGCAAGTCGGACATCACGTGCAATCGCCTAGATCCGATAACTCATTGCTGGAATGGATGTGCCGATTTCAAAAGCGCAACAAGCTGGCTTTGTTGATTCGTTCCCGTCTTGCGAAAGATACGGTTCAAATAAGTGCGCACGGTCGAGAATTGCAGGCCGGCTTCAGCCGCCGCCACCTGCAGGTTAAGGCCCTTGGCCAGCGCGGTGGCGAGCCGAACTTCCGCCGCCGTCAGGTCGAACAGGCCGGTCAATATGGTCGGCGAAGGCACCAGCGCGCTGGCGCTGATCGCGGTGGCGACAATGAGCAGATCGCAGCCGCCAAAGAGATCATGCGCGTCCCGCTTGAGCGGCAGGACATGCACCACGACCGGCGGAGGCAAGGCGCTGCGCAGCGGAATGGAGCGCGAAACGGGTTCGCCGTCGCGAGCCTGCACGGCCATCTGGAACAAACGGTTGCTTTCCGGATTGGCAAGGGCGATACCGCCGAACGCCGTCGCCACGAAGAACGTCTTTTCCTGATCGAACAGGGTGTTCGTTGCCCTGACGCGACCATTGCCGGCGAGGACGGCCGCCGGAAGTCCGATCGTGGCCAAGGCATTCACCGTGCCGCGGGCGCGCTCCAGGCCAAGGCGCGTGGCGGCAAGGCTGGCGCGCGCCATGTCGGGCCGCAAGCGGTCGAGCAATCCAAGATGCTCCGGTGCATAGGCGCCATCTTCCAGACCGCGCTGGAATACGAACATAACGAGCTCGCCGCTAGGCATCGGGATCGCCGCGCAGGTATTTGCCCCGAGCCCCAGTGTGCGCAACCGGATACGCACTGGATCGTCCCGAATTTCCTGTGGGGTCATGAAGCTGTCGACATCGATGAAGCTTGCCGGCCGCAGTTCGCTCATGCGCGTGGCGGCGGTGGAAAGCCGCAACGTCTCGTCTGCCGTGACTTCCTTCATCAGGCCCTGCAGGGACGGAACCGCCTTGCCACGGACAGGCAATCCATCGGCGAAAACAAAGAGTGCCCCACCCTTCGACGCCGCAGCACCGGTGACCCCCTCGAGAACGGCGGGCCATTTTTCTGAAATGAACGCTGCTTCATAAAGCGAGTCGACAATTTCCGTGAGCATGTGCCATATCTTCAGGCAGCGTATGTCTTGTGCTACATTGCACTTACACTAACATGAATCCAGCCAAATTTGAAGTCTCCGGCAGCGAAACTTGCAGATTTGGAACACATCTGGCTCCATCCGGATCATAAGCTGCTGCCTTGAAGTAGTTTCGCATTCGGCTTGGGAGAATCCGCCTGATGATCGAACCGACGGCATCCTATAGGGCGAGGCCAGCCGAAACCACGTTGTTGCCGCCTAATCCCCCTACTCCCACTCGATTGTTCCAGGCGGCTTCGACGTCACGTCGTAGACGACGCGGTTGATGCCGCGGACTTCGTTGATGATGCGGGTGGCAGCAGCCCCCAGGAAGGCCATGTCGTAGTGGTAGAAATCCGCCGTCATGCCGTCGACCGAGGTGACGGCGCGCAGCGCGCAGACGAACTCGTAGGTGCGGCCGTCGCCCATCACGCCGACCGTCTGCACCGGCAGCAGCACGGCGAATGCCTGCCAGATGGCATCGTAGAGGCCGGCTTTGCGGATCTCGTCAAGATAGATGGCGTCGGCTTCGCGCAGGATCTCCAGCTTTTCGCGGGTGATGCCGCCGGGGCAGCGGATGGCGAGGCCCGGGCCGGGGAATGGATGGCGTCCGATGAAACTCTCGGGCAGGCCAAGCTCCTTGCCCAGCGCCCTGACCTCGTCCTTGAACAGCTCGCGCAGCGGCTCGACCAGCTGCATGTTCATGCGCGCCGGCAGGCCGCCGACATTGTGGTGCGACTTGATCGTCACCGACGGGCCGCCGGTGAAGGAGACACTTTCGATCACGTCGGGATAGAGCGTGCCTTGCGCCAGGAATTCGGCGCCGCCGAGTTTCTTGGCCTCTTCCTCGAACACCTCGATGAACAGCCGGCCTATGGTCTTGCGTTTTTTCTCCGGATCCGACTCGCCCTCGAGGGCGTCGATGAAACGGTCCGACGCGTTGACCAGAATGAGCGGCAAATTGTAGTGCTCACGGAACATCGCCACCACGCCCGCGGCCTCGTCCTTGCGCATCAGGCCGTGGTCGACAAGGATGCAGGTCAGTTGGTCGCCGACCGCTTCGTGGATCAACAGCGCGGCAACGGAGGAATCGACGCCGCCCGACAGCGCGCAGATGACCTTGCCCTTGCCGACCTGCTTGCGGATCGCCTCGACCGCGTGCTCGCGGTAGGCGCGCATGGTCCAGTCGCCCTCGATGCCGGCGATGTTGTGGACGAAGTTCCTGAGCAGCCGGGCACCGTCGGGCGTATGCACCACCTCGGGGTGGAACATGATGCCGTACATCTTGCGCTCGATGTTGCCGAAGATGGCGAAGGGCGAGCCCTCCGATTTGCCGAACACCTCGAAGCCGTTGGGCAAGGAGATGACGCGGTCGCCATGGCTCATCCACACCTGGTGGCGCTGGCCGGGCGCCCACAGGCCCTCAAACAGCGGGCTGTCCTTCTGGATCTCGACGAAGGCGCGGCCGAATTCGCGATGGTCGGAGCTTTCGGCGACGCCGCCCATCTGCACGCACATGGCCATCTGGCCGTAACAGATGCCGAGCACCGGCACGCCGGCGTCGAAGACGATCTGCGGCGCGCGCGGACTGCCTATATCGCCGGTCGAAGCCGGGCCGCCGGACAGGATCACGGCTTTCGGATTGATGCGCTTGAATGCCGCTTCGGCCGACTGGAACGGCACGATCTCGGAAAACACGCCGGCCTCGCGGATGCGGCGGGCGATGAGCTGGGTGAACTGGCTGCCGAAATCGACAATCAGGACGGTATCGGGATGATTGGCTGTTTTCATGGCGAGCGTTTAGAGAAAGAAATGAGTCGACGCAATGGGTTGCGAGTTTCAGAGCGGTCTGGCGTCTTCATGCGGCGAATCTTTCAGAAGCGTGCCCAAACCGATGGCCTGTTCGAGCCGCATGACGGCCTCCGCCAGCTTCTCATCGATGACTTCAAGATATTCGGTCCAGTCGCCGACATGCCTGAGATCCGCCGCCCCGTCGGAAATGCCGCGCAGCCCGATCAGCGGAATGTCGAACAACTGGCAGGCGCGCAGGCAGGCGAAGGTCTCCATGTCGACCATGTCGGCGTTAACAGCATCATAGGCCGCACCGGTGATGATCGCGCCGCCGGTCGATAGCGTCGCCTGCTTGATATCAGGTATCTTGAAGGGCAATGGCACGATCACCGGCAGTTCGAGGAAGGGTGTGGCACCCTTCTCGAAGCCGAGCGGCGAAGCGTCGATGTCACGGTAGCTGACCGAAACCGCCTGGTAGATTCCCGTCTGCTCCAGCGTCCGGCTGCCGGCTGAGCCGAGCGACACGACGAGGTCGGGCAGGGTTTTTTGCGACTTCAGCCAGGAGAGTTCAGCGCCTAGCCTGACGCCGGCCTCGACCGGACCGACACCTGTCATCAATGGCGTGAACAGCTGCTTGAGATGCGGACCGTATTCGGCCTGCGCCGCCATGACGAAGAGGACGTCCTTGCCCGACAGGCGGCGAATTTTATCGGTCATGATGATTTGCTCCTCTCCGCCCGATCACCTGCTTATCTGCGCCGCCGCTCGCCGGGACCCGCTGCCTCCGGCAGCTCCCGGCGTCCGTGGCCTTTCATCGTGCCACCGGCACGATGAATTCGCCTGCGGCGAACCGGCCACTCACCCTTCTATGCCATCACGCCCGACCACCGTCATCATCGTTCCGGTCATGGTGGCGATCAGCTTGGCCTCGCCGTCGGCGGCAAAGGCGTAGGCCTGGCCGTCGGCAACGATGATGGTGCGGCCTGGCTTGGTCACCGAGCCGCGGAACAGGAAGCGCTCGCCCCTGCCCGGCGCCAGCAGGTTGACCTTGAACTCGATGGTCAGCACGCCGGAATTTTCCGGCATCAGCGAAAAGGCGGCATAGCCGCAGGCCGAGTCCAGCGCCGTCGAAATGACGCCGGCATGGAGGAAGCCGTGCTGTTGGGTGAGTGCCGCCGAATAAGGCATCTCGATCTCGATGATGCCGGGCGTCACCAGCGTCAGTTCGGCGCCGATCGTGGCCATCGCCTTCTGGCGCGCGAAGGAGGTCCTGACGCGATCCTCATAGTCGGGGGCGGGTACGATCTTTGCTGCCATGGCCGCTGCCTTCCTTTATGCGGATAAGCTTATTGCAGAGGCATGGACGGCAGGCAAATGCTTTTGCTGCACTGCACAATCGGCCTGGCCTGCCGGCTGGCGCCACGCATCCGCGAGGAATTGGCGACATCCGATCGGATTCAGGCCGACCTGCGCAATGCACAGAAGTAAAACCCGTCGGTGCCGCTCAGCGCCGGCGACAGCGAGATGTCGCCTTTGGCGCCGATGCGCGCGGCTGCCGGATGGCCGGGAAAACGGCTGTCCCAGAGCTGGCGGTGGTCGACGGGAACAAAGCCGCTGTTACGGTCCCGAAAGGCCGCGATCTGCTCGCCATTCTCCTCATCAAACACCGAGCAGGTGATGTAGACCAGCAGGCCGCCCGGTTTGACATAGGCTTTGGCCGCATCGAGGATCGCCGACTGTTCGCCCTTGCGGGTATCGAGCTGCCTCTGCGTCAGCCGCCATTTGGCGTCGGGGCGGCGCCGCCACGTGCCGCTGCCGGTGCAGGGCGCGTCGACCAGCACGATGTCCATGTGGTTGCCGAGCGGCGCGAGTTCCGTGGGCTTGGTGACCACCTGCACATTGCGGTTTTCCGAACGACGGATGCGGTCGAAGATCGGCGCCAGCCGTGCTTTCTCCGCATCATGGGCAAAGATCTGGCCACGATTTTCCATCGAAGCCGACAGTGCCAGCGTCTTGCCACCGGCGCCGGCGCAGAAATCCAGCACCTGCATGCCGGCTTCGGCCCCGGCAAGGGCGGCCGCGATCTGCGAGCCTTCGTCCTGGACCTCGAACCAGCCCTTCTGGAAGGCCGGTTCGGCCTGCACATTCGGGTGCCGGCCATCGCCGTCGATCGGTGGAATGCGGATGCCGTGCGGGGCGATTGCCGCGGGTTTGGCGCCGGTTCCCGTCAGTTCGGCCAGCACCTTGTCGCGGTTGGCCTGCAAGGTGTTGACCCTGAGGTCGAGCGGCGGGCGCGTCGCCAGTGCAGCGCCCTCGTCGGCCCAACTCGGGCCGAAGGCTCGCTCGAAAAGCGGCGCGCACCAGTCGGGAACGTCCGCCCGCACCGCGTCCGGCGCATCGGCGAGCCGACCGTCGGCGATGGCCTGAAGCTCGGCGGCGGTCAGCAGCGGCGGTGCGAACTTGTCACCATCCAGCGCCTCGTTGAGCGACTGGGCCGTCTGCCCCCATTCGAGCAGCAGGGCGCCGAAGCCAATGGCGCGCGGCGTGTCCTGCCCCAGCAGCCAGCCCGCGGAACGCTTGTGGCGCAAGGCGTCATAGACGATGTTGCCGATGGCCGCACGGTCGCCGCCGCCGGCGAAGCGATGCGACAGGCCCCAATCCTTCAGCGCGTCCGCCACCGGCCGGTGGCGCCGGCCGATGTCTTCCAGCACTTCGATGGCCGCAGCCAGCCTTCCGCCCAGTCGCATTGTCTTGTTCCGTCACGCAGAAAATTATTCCGGCCCTGCTCTAGAGCGCGCAACCGGCGCGCACAAGCAGGTCGGCCGGCACAACCGCTCTGCTTTCCAACTTTTCTGGTTGCGAATACTCTTCCGATTGTGATTCGCGGCGCGAAAAGGTGAACCGGCGGATCGACACGAGGAGAGGGCAATGAAGACTTATCTGGCGGAAGTTCTAGGCACATTTCTATTGGTGTTCATCGGTACGGCTTCTGTGGTGACGGGCGGCTTCGGCGGCGCGCTGCCGCTTGGCCAGGAAGGCATCGGTCTGGCGTTCGGCATCGGCCTCATCGCCGCGGCCTATGCGATCGGCCCCATTTCGGGCGCGCATCTCAACCCGGCGGTGACGCTCGGCGTCTTCCTTGCCGGCCGGCTGCCGGCCAAGGACGTCATCCCCTACTGGATCGCGCAGGTCATCGGCGGCGTCCTTGCTTCACTGGCGTTGTGGATCATCGTCTCCGGCCAGGTTGGCGGACACACCACCGGCTTCGGCGCCAATGGCTGGGATATGACGAAATGGGGTGTCAGTTCGGCCTTCCTGTGGGAAGTGATCGGCACCTTCACCTTCGTCACCGTGATCCTTGGCGTCACGGCCGAAAAGCACTCGACGGCGTTCGCCGGACTGGTCATCGGCCTGACGCTGGCAGGGCTGCACTTCGCCATCATCCCGGTGACCGGCACGTCGCTCAACCCGGCCCGCTCGATCGGTCCGGCGCTGTTTTCGGGAACTGCGGCGATCGGCCAGCTCTGGCTGTTCATCGTGGCACCGCTGATCGGCGGCGCCATTGCCGGTGTCGTCGCCAAGGCGCGCATCTTCGAGAAGGACTGAGCTCTTTGGAAGGCTGAATATGCGAAGGCGCGGGCCATGGCCCGCGCCTGAGCGACTGGCACGAGCCGTCAAGTCTTGTCCCCAATGACGACTTAATAGCTCGGCCTTAGATGCCAGCTTTGCGCCCAATCTCGGTCGTTGCGGCTGATACCGTGAGCGCCCGAAAGCTGCCAATCATCGAGGCTATTGTCTATGGCTACTTCCCGCTATGATTGCGGGCGGCGGGACTTTACTGATCGATTCCCAAATGCGGAGTTCTTGGAGATGAAAAGTAGGTGTTTTCCGGCTCCTCAGTGATATTTGTCGCTTGGACCAGTGATATTTAGGTTACTTATGGCTAAACGAATTCCAACATTAACAAATTCGCTGGGTAGCTGGTTCACTAGTTTCGGGGCCCTCTTGGAAGGTATTGGTCGACCCGCCGTCACAAAAGCAAAATTTGTAAATCTCGCACCGACCGACCAAGCTGACAAGGCCGGTGTATATTCCGAAGCTTTGCTCTTCGCGACGACAGACCCGAAGGTGAACAATATAGCGCTGACGGGGCCTTATGGTTCAGGAAAAAGCAGCATCATCCAATCGTTCCTGAAAAGATACCGAAGACCTTCACTTCACATATCTCTCGCGGCGTTCGTGAAAGAGGCCAGCCACCAGGCGACAAAGAAGCTAGCACCCCAAGTCTCAAAGTGAGCCGGCAGGAGATTGAAAGAAGCATACTGCAGCAAATGCTGTATGGTGCAGATGCCAACAAACTTCCACTGTCGCGCTTTAAGCGAATTCAATCCCCTGGCGTCCTGTCGATCTTCAGATCGCTGTACATTATGTTCGGCTTACTTTCGATTTGGTACGTATTCACAAAGCGGGAAGCGATAGTCAGCGGCACCTTTTTCGATCCACTCGAATTCAGCAATTGGCCTAATTTCACAATATTCGGGTTCTCGTTGCTTTTTTTGTGGGTTGCGCTGCACAAATTTTATGTCGCCAGCTTTGGGCTGTCACTCAAAAGCATCTCTCTAAAAGACATAGAAATAAGGCCCGCATCAGACAATCTCGATTCAATACTTAACCGTCATTTGGATGAAATTATCTACTTCTTTCAGGCAACGGAATATGATCTCGTAATCATTGAGGATCTGGACCGATTCGAAGATGCAGAAATATTCGTGACGTTGCGTGAAATCAACGGCTTGGTGAATGCGAACGCGGGAGTCAGGCGAACTATTAGATTTCTTTACGCTCTGCGCGACGACGTATTTGTTAATACAGACCGGACCAAATTCTTCGAATTCGTCATTCCTGTTATTCCCATCATAAACGCTTCGAACTCGATTGATATGGTCCTGGAGCAGGGAAAGAGGCTTGAACTCGACGGTCGTCTTGATCGACAGTTCCTTCGAGAGGTCTCACGGTATCTAGACGACTTGAGACTTATTCAGAATATATTCAATGAATACGCCATCTACGTCGCCAATTTGGAGACCGACGACGAAAATACTCTCAACGCCAACAAGCTTCTTGCGGTCCTGATTTATAAGAACGTCTACCCCAGGGATTTCGAACAACTGCACCGAGGCGAAGGCAATCTCGCTGACATTCTGGGCCGCCACGATGAACTCGTTGCGCACGAGGAGGTGGCCTGTAAGGCAGAGATAGCGGAAATCGAACGAAAGATTGACATTGCCGTAAGGCAGACACCCTCTGACCTGAAAGAATTGCGCCAAATCTACGCAATGACGCTCGTTCAGATGCTTCCTGCGAACGTCAATAGCATCAGCCTTGACGGGCAGTCTTGGATCGCACTTCACTCGCTCGTTGGGCACGACGCGTTTGAACAGTTAATCGCACTTCCTCAGATTACCTTCCGCGATGTCTATAATAGGGGACAGCGGATTGATATCTCGGCCTTGCAGAACGAAGTGGATAGCGAGAAAACCTACTTTCAGCGGAAGGCGGAAATTGAAAGCAAATCTGAGGCCAACAAGAGCGAGAGCTTGCAACGGATTCGCGAGCTTAGAGCGAAGATCGCGACGCTTCGAACAGCCAAGTTCAATGAACTCGTGCGTTCAAGCGCCGACCCTGTGACTGACCTTTTCGACGGCTTCGGCGAGAAGGGCGAGTTGGCTCGCTTCTTGATTCTAGAAGGCCATCTCGACGATACGTACTATCAATATACGTCACTGTTCCATTCTGGCCGGCTGTCGCCTAATGACAACAAGTTTCTGATCCAGATACGGGCGTTCTTTACCCCCGACCCCGACTTTCAGATTGACAACCCAAATGAGGTCATCGCAGCTATGCGCGAAGCGGACTTCGGGCAAAGCTATGTTCTTAACGTCAAATTGGTTGACTGCCTTCTAAACGAGGCGAGCCGGTACAGCGATCAGACTTGTAAGTTTTTCGAGTTCATCGCGTCCCAGTTCGAAGGCTGCGAAGATTTCTTAGAGGCCTACTACGCCACGGGACGCGCCGTCCCCAAGTTGCTTTCCCGCCTGGCTGACGAATGGAGGCAGTTCGTTCCGACGGCAATCGCCAGCAAGCGCAGTCTTTCCCATATCACACAGTTGGTAACCAATCTGCCGGAAAGGGCGCTAGAAACACTAGCACGCGATGGCGACGAGTTCCCTGATTTCGTCGCGGCGAAGCTCCCTGAAATTCTGGCACTTGCACCTGACTTGGCACCCGAACGCCTCGAGCGCATTGGCTTCGAGGTTCGAGACCTTCCGGCAATAGGAAAGTTCACCGGCATCGTGCGCTTCATGGTAAGACGTGGCCTTTTTAAACTCTCGATTGCCAATGTGGAACACATCTATCGCGAGGTCATGGGCGAGACCAATCTCATGGCGTTTCGCGAGCGCAATTACACTACGCTGCGTTCGCTCACAGATCCTGCCTTGATCACCAGGGTCGAACGCGATCTTGATATCTATCTTAGCGACGTGCTCCTTGAGCTTCACGACAATTCTGAAGAAGATGCGGCAGCCATAACCGATCTCCTAGGTCGTGAGGAACTTGACGAAGACAATCTTCGTGAATTTCTCGGTCGACAGACGGCTCTCCTGCCAGCGCTGGAGGGTGTTCCGGAGAAATTGCACGCCTCGGTATTTGAGCTGCGACGTATCGCGCCGACATGGGACAATTGTATCTCGTTCATGGGAGGCAGTGGCTTCGCAGCGGAAACTCTGGTGGCCTATCTTGATCGGAAAGATGTGCGCGCGGTAATTCTGAAGCACAGTCTGCGTAACGGTCCCGAGACACTGCCGCTACGCCAATTCCTTGTTATCGCGAATGCACTGAGCGATGACAGTTACCGGGAATATGTCCGAGCGTTGCCCAATACGTTTAAGAATTTTCCCAAAAGCCTCGATTCTTCGAAGCTTACTATTCTCATAGAGGAGCGCAAGATCACCTTTTCAAAGGAGACCCTTGAAAGCCTAGATGTCAATACAGACTTGCCGGTCCTTTTCATGGCAGAAAACATCGAAGCTTATCTCACCGATCCCGAAATGTTCGGTCTCGACGACGTCTTCCGAGAAGGGCTTCTTCAAGCCGACATAACAGATGACGATAAGCGCGCGATAATCGACCTGATGGATTTGAATACGCTAACGGAACTGCCCAAACGAGCGGCGCTCATAGGCCCGATTCTTGACCGCACCAACGTTCGTATATCCGGCATTGATGCGGCTAAAGCGCGGTCACTGATCCTGAATTCAAGGCCCGTTGAGACGCAGATTTCCCTGTTCAACAAGTTTCACTCGACTATCGCGGTCGACGAAGCGCGCGAGGTGCTTGCGGCGCTTCCAGATCCGTTCTCTGAGATCACGACAGGATATCACACTCCAAGATTGCCAAGATCAGATGAAAATCGTGCATTGGTCCAATGGCTTGAGACTCGCGGAATCATCTCTTCGTGGAGCGAGGGAGGTGGTTGGTTCCTGGGTGATGAGATACGCGTAAATCTCAAGAGGCGATGAAAAACTGGTAGTGATACAGTCTTCTAATAGACGGCAGGTTTCAATGAGATGCCATTAGATTGGTGGTTTGGAATTCCTACCGGCGGCTAACCAGGTTGTTGGTTCTCCCAAAAATCAGTTCACCAGACGCCAATTCGCTAAACCTGACAGTCTGCTTGCGGCCCCATTTGAGGCGCGCCGCGCGTCAGCAGTTGGCACAAGGCAGCCAGCCCGCAAGCCGTTCCTTCCGCCACCGGCCCCAGTTCCTCCACCATCGCCTCGTCAAACTTCTCCGGCGGTCACCGTCACCGGCAATTCGGCGCGGAAGCGGAAACGTCATCTCAAGCAAAGGTCGGTCGTCTGCAGCTCGCTGTCGGCTTCCAGACTGATGAACCCAAGCAGTCCGTTGACGGGCGGTCTCATCGCCTCACCCAAGCGCCTGCCCGAGCCAAATCTTTCATGGCACAAATATAAGAAATATATATGTAAGAAATACCACGATATGGACAGCGCCCGTCAAGAATGTTGTTCTTTCAGTACTAAAGCTCACATTGCATATGAAGAGCGCTAAAATCAAAAGCACTGTGTCAGTCGCTGGAAGCCCCAGGGTTAACCCTCTGCCCGTCAGCAGGCTGGCGGCTGCGACCGCCGGTATTGTCAAACCGATTGTGGCGCAAGCGGAACCCATCGCGACATTCAAACCGCGTTGCAGCTCATTGTTGAGTGAAGCGCGAACCGCCGAAATGGCCTCCGGCATCAACACCAGCCCGGCGATCATTGCCCCCACAATGCTGTCAGCCTGGGTCACTTGGTAGGCAACGAGCGTATCTTCGACGCTTGCCGCGACCTGCTCGGCGAGCATGACAATGCCGATCAGGCCGATCAAAAGCAGCAATGCGCCGGCAAAGACGCTTTCGTGAGGGGCAGTCCGCAGCGAAACGCCGTGGGCCTGCCCTTCGACAAAGTCTTCCCGGTGGCGGACGGTCTGCGCGAACACAAAACTTGCATAAAGCAGCACCGAAAGCACGCTCACAAAGCCAAGTTGAGCTGCCGAAAATGTGCCCGGCCCCGTAGCTTGTGTGTAGGTTGGCAGAATAAGCGTCATGATGGTCAGCGCGATCAGAACCGCCAAATATGCGCTGGTCCCTTGTCGAACAATTGCCTGCTTGCGATGGCGCCAGCCGCCAAGCGCAAGACACGTGCCGACGACGCCGGTGGATGCAATCATCACCGTTGAAAAGACGGACTCACGTGCAAGCGTAGGGTTGTTCTCTCCATGCAGCATCATGGAAACGATGATCGACACCTCGATTGCCGTCACGGCAAAAGTCAGCACCAATGTGCCGTAGGGCTCTCCTACACGCCGAGCCACAGCCTCGGCGTGGTCGAGCACCACGAAAATGGTGGTGAACATGATCGCACTCGAAAGCGCTCCGACGAGTATCCTGACGCCCAGCGAACCTTCGTCCGCCGACAGCCCGCCTGCCCTGACGGCGACAGCCATGACCAAGGCGGCCAGCGGCATCGCATATGAAGTCACCGAACGTCCGAAACCGCTCATGCAAGCCCCTGCGCGCTGCTGCGAACCGTGGCTGCATTCGCGCACCGACAGATCGAAGCGTTCACCCGTTCACGCCGTCTTCTGCGCCACCAAGCCCAGCTCCTCCACCATCGCCTCGCGCATCAGGAACTTCTGCGGCTTGCCGGTCACCGTCATCGGCAATTCGGTGCGGAAGCGGATGTGGCGGGGGATCTTGTAATGGGCGATCTGGCCGGCGCAGAAGTTTCTGACCTCCTGCTCGGTGGCGATCTGGCCGGGCTTGAGCACGATCCAGGCGCACAGCTCCTCGCCATATTTGGCGTCGGGAATGCCGAACACCTGCACCTCCTTGACCTTTGGATGGCGGTAGAGGAATTCCTCGACCTCCCTGGGATAGACGTTCTCGCCGCCGCGGATGACCATGTCCTTGACCCGGCCGACGATGTTGCAATAGCCCTCGGCGTCGATGGTGGCGAGGTCGCCGGTGTGCATCCAGCCGTCGGCGTCGATCGCCTCGCGGGTCTTGTCGTCGTCGTCCCAGTAACCCTTCATCACCGAATAGCCGCGCGTGCAAAGCTCGCCCGGTACGCCGACCGCAACTGTAGCGCCATCGGCATCGACCGCCTTGACCTCGACATGGGGGTGGATCCGCCCGACGGTCGAGACGCGCTTTTCCAAGGGGTCGTCGACGCCGCTCTGGAACGACACCGGGCTGGTCTCGGTCATGCCGTAGGCGATGGTCACCTGTTCCATATGCATCAGCGACACCACCTTTTTCATCACCTCGATCGGGCATGGCGAACCGGCCATGATGCCGGTGCGCAGGCTGGAGAGATCGAAGGCGGAAAAATCCGGATGATCCAGCAGAGCAACGAACATGGTCGGTACGCCATAGAGCCCGGTGCAGCGTTCCTGAGCCATCGCCTTCAGCGTGGCGCCGGCGTCGAACCCTTCTCCCGGGAAAACCATGGTGGCGCCTTTCGAGACGCAACCCATCGTGCCCATCGACATGCCGAAGCAGTGGTAGAGCGGCACTGGTATGCAGAGCCGGTCGTCGGCGGTCAGCTTGATCGCCGAAGTGACGAAGTTGCCGTTGTTAACGATGTTGCCGTGGGTCAGCGTCGCGCCCTTGGGGGCTCCCGTGGTGCCTGAGGTGAACTGGATGTTGATGGCTTCGCCCGGCTTCAGCTTCTCAGAGATGCGGTCGAGGCTGTCATGCTCGTCACGCCCGGCCATGGCCAGCACATCACCGAAATTGAACATGCCGGGCGAGTTCTCGTCACCCATGCGGATGACGATCTTCAACGCCGGCAGTTTTTGTGCCTTGAGCTTGCCCGGCGTGGCCTTGGCGATCTCGGGTGCCAGCGTCTCGATCATGCCGAGATAATCTGACGTCTTGAACCTGGCAGCGGTGACCAGCGCCTTGCAGCCGACCTTGTTCAGCGCATAGTCGAGCTCGGTCAACCGGTAGGCCGGGTTGATGTTGACCAGGATCAGGCCGATGCGGGCGGTGGCGAACTGCGTCACCAGCCATTCCCAGCGGTTGGGCGACCAGATGCCGACGCGATCGCCTTTTGCCAGGCCCAGTGCCAGGAAGCCGGCGGCCAGCGCATCCACCGTGTCCGAAAGTTCACTCCAGGTGAAGCGCTTGTCCTGGTCGACGAAGACGGCGGCGTCGAGCGTGCCGTATTTGCTGACCGTGTCGGAAAACAGCGCGGGGATGGTCTTGTCGAGCAGCGGCACGCTGCGTTCGCCAGAGACATGCGCCCTACCATCGACGGGTGCGACGAAGACACCGCCCGCTCGCGCTCCGCGTCCGCGCAGATTGCTGGCATTCTTCAGCTCGTCGAGATTGACCGGCATCGCTCTCTCCTCCCGGGATTGGCCGAGCCTATCAGCCTGAGGGGGTGGTGAAAATCCCGCCGATAGTCGTGGCAGGGCAACGATCCGGCCCACGACGCTTCGGGGCCTCCGTTGGTTGATGAACATCAAACGCAAAAACCCGCCTGGGCGGCGGTCACTGGCGCAAATCAGCACCATGGGCAAAAATGTAGCGTAGCTGCCCTCACCAGTCAAGGAAATAATTCCTATACAGGAAAACCCCGGCGCAAGGCTACCGACACCGCGGGACGGCCGCCGTCAGGGTTTTCAAGCAGGGTTCGAAGCCCTGAGGGGCAGCGGGCGAAGGCCCGCCGCTATCCGACCGCAGCCGCCATCTTCGCCGCGATGTCGCGCAGGACCGCTTCATCGGCCGCCGCGCGTGTCTTCTTCGACGCCACCAGGCAGGCCTGCGAGCGCAGGACGAGGCCATCGCCCAGCACCTTGAGATGATTGGCGCGCAGCGTCGAGCCGGTGGTTGTGATGTCGACGATGACATCGGCCAGACCCGCCGCCGGCGCACCTTCGGTGGCCCCCAGGCTCTCGACGATGCGGTAGACCTGGATGCCGTGCTTCTGCGAGAAGAATTGCTGGGTCAGCCGCCAGTATTTGGTGGCGATGCGCAGCCGCCGGCCATGGCGCTGGCGAAAATCGGCAGCGACGTCGTCGAGGTCGGCCATGGTGTCGACGTCGAGCCAGATGTCCGGCACGGCCACCACGACATCGGCATGGCCAAAACCGAGACGGGCGACGATTTCGGCGCGGCTCTCCCAGTCGGCAAGGTTTTCACGCACCAGGTCCTCGCCGGTGATGCCGAGATCGACGGCACCCTGGCCGATCTCGCCTGATATTTCGGAAGCCGACAGGAACACCACTTCGACATCGTCCAGGCCCTCGACGCGGGCGTGGTATTTGCGCTCGTCGCCGGGCAGGCTGACGGCTAACCCGGCTTTGGCCAGCACGTCCAGCGCCTGCTCTTTCAGGCGGCCTTTGGATGGGATCGCCAGCGTGATCATGGCGCCGTGTCCCGCAACGCCTCGATGCGGTCGAGCCAGACGGAAAAGCCGACGCCGGGGATCGGCGTCTTGGCGCCAAGCAAGGTCAGCAGCCGGTCATAGCGGCCGCCGCCGACCAGCGGCCGGTCGCCATTGTCCGCCGCGATTTCGAAAACCAGGCCGGTGTAGTAGTCGAGCGGGCGGCCGAACGCGGCGTCGTAGCGGATTTTATCGGCCGGCAAGCCATGCGCTTCGATCGCCTTGGCGCGGGCAGCGAACTTTTCCAGCGCGACATCGAGCGACAGCCCTGCGCCGGTGGCGAAGGTCTCCAGTGCCTGGGCCGCACCATCAAGCGGAACGTCGATCGCCAGAAAATCCTTCAGCGCGGAAAACGCCTCGCTCGACAGCCGAACGCTGCGCAATTCGGCTTTCTCGATCAGCCGCCGGGCAATGTCGGATGGCGAGCGTCCGGCGGACGCCGACAGGCCGGCCTCTTCCATGCCGCTGGCGATATGGGCGGAAAGACCGTCCAGATCACCGTCGAGGACCAGAGCGGCGACCGGACCTGAGAGCTGGCTGTTGCGCGGCGGGTTGGCGAGATCGGCGAGTGCCGCCTCAAGCATCGGCGCCGAGCCGAATGCGCGGGCAAGACGCATGCGCCAGCCGCGCGGCAGGCCAAGGGCGGCCAGCACCGCCTCGAAAATGGTCTGGTCGCCAAGCGTGATCGCCAATGCCTGGCCGGGCAGCACCAGCGATAGCAGCGCATGCGCGTCGGCCACCGAGCGGGCATCGGCTCCAGCGGTATCGCGGTCACCGAGATCCTCGATGCCGGCCTGGAAGAACTCGTTGCCGCCTTCGCGGCGCTGGCGAAACACCTCGCCCAGATAGGAATAACGGCGCGGCGTGCCGGCCTGCGAGCTGATGTGGTCGAGACAGACCGGGATGGTGAATTCCGGCCGCAGGCACAATGTCTGGCCGGTCTCGCTTTCGGTCAGGAAAATCCGGCGGCGCAGATCCTCGCCGGCCATGTCGAGGAAGGGGTCCGCCGGCTGCAATATGGCGACCTCGACGGCGTGCGTGTTGCGCGTGGCGAAGAGGTTGGTGATGTCGGTGGAGATGGCGGGGGTGCGGGAGGTCAACTTGCTGACCTCAGTGCTGCACGACCCTCTGGTCCCAAACCAGAGGCGCCAACGCGACCTCTACTTGCCACGTGCCCTCTCCTCGGCCTGCGCCGCCAAAATCTTCCTCACCTCGGCGACCAGCTCGCCCTCCGCCACGGTCACCTGCGCCGGGCGCGCCGCGCGCCATTCGGCGTTGTCTGATATTTCGGCCGACATGCGCGCGCCTTCGATCAAATCCTTGATCTGCAGCTCGCCCTTGGCGCGCTCGTCGCCGCCCTGGATGATGGCGACCGGACAGCCGCGGCGGTCGGCATATTTGAGCTGCGCCTTCATGCCGGCGCCGCCGAGATACATTTCGGACCGAATGCCGGCGGCGCGCAGCTCCGCCACCATCTTCTGGTAGCGGCCGAGGCTGTCGGTGTCCTTGTCCATCACCAGCACGACGACCGGCGCAATCACGTCCGAGGCATCGAGCTTGCCGAGGTTCTTCAGCGCGGTCATCAGCCTGGAGACGCCGATGGAAAAACCGGTCGCCGGCACCGGCTCGCCGCGAAAGCGCGAGACGAGGCCATCGTAGCGCCCGCCGCCACCGACCGAACCGAAGCGCACGATCTGGCCGTCTTCGTTGGGGATTTCGGCCAGAAGCTCGGCCTCGAAGACAGGGCCGGTGTAGTATTCGAGGCCGCGCACGACCGAGCGGTCCATGGCAATCCGGTCTTCGCCATATCCGGCCGCCCTGACCAGCGCTTCAATCGTGGCGAGTTCGCCGACGCCTTCCTGGTAGATCGCGTTCGAACTGACCATGGAATCCTGGCCGGCCTGTATAGTCCTCGCAGTCGCGAGAAGAACCGCCTCGGCTTGCCCATTGTTCAACCCGGCGCCCTTGGCGAAGTCGCCTTCGCCCTCCTTGCCGCCGTCCCAGCGGCCCGGGCCAAGCAAAAGCTTCACGCCTTCCGGCCCGAGCTTGTCGAGCTTGTCGATCGCACGCAACACCGTCAGCCGGCGGCCGGCATTCTCCTCGCCGCCAAGGCCGATCGCCTCCAGCACGCCATCCAGCACCTTGCGGTTGTTGACGCGGATGACGTAGTCGCCGCGCTTGATGCCCAGCGCTTCCATGACGTCGGCCATCATCATGGCCATTTCGGCGTCGGCGGCCACACCCGGCGTGCCGATCGTGTCGGCATCGAACTGCATGAACTGGCGGAAGCGGCCGGGGCCGGGCTTCTCGTTGCGGAACACCCAGCCTGAGCGATAGCTGCGGTAAGGTTTTGGCAGCCGCTCGTAATTCTCGGCGACATAACGCGCCGTCGGCGCGGTCAGGTCGTAGCGCAGCGACAGCCACTGGTCGTCGTCATCCTGGAAGGAGAACACGCCTTCGTTCGGCCGGTCCTGGTCGGGGAGGAATTTTCCCAGCGCATCGGTGTATTCGATCAGCGGCTGGTCGGCCGGTTCGAAACCGTAAAGCTCATAGACCGAGCGGATCGTCGCCATCATCTTCTCGACGGCGCGGATGTCCTCGGCGCTGCGGTCGGCAAAGCCGCGCGGCAGTCGCGCTTTCGTCTTTTCCGATTTATCGGCCATGGGGTGTTTGCTCGGCGTTTTATGATGCTTGCAGGTCGGCAATGTTGCGATTTTCGCAACGCGGGTGTCCTAACCGAAGAGGTCGGATGCGGCAAGGGTCAGACCTCTGGCGCTGCCGATGAGAGAAGGCGATGCCGCACCTCCTTGAAACCAATCCGGACCGCAAATGAAACAATCCCGCCATGCGTGCGGCATCGTGCCGACACAATCGCCGCCGATAAAGCGCGGGAAATGAGGGTTCGCGGCCATGACCAGCACAGCAAGATTCCATGCCATCGACAGCGACGCCGGATTGTCCGCACGCCTGCGCCCGGCCGACATCAACGTCCCGAAAATGGTCAGCCAGGCTGCCGGACCGTTCGAAGTACCCGCCGACACCGGCAAGGGACCATCCATGCGCGACGCGTTGATGACCGGCCTGCTGGTGATCTATCCGACCCTGGCCACGGTGGTGGCGATCGTCGCCGGCCTGGTGCTGGCCAGCGCCAACGGCACCTGAGCCTATTTCGGCCGCCTGAAAGCCTTCCGCTGCTTCTCGACCTCTTGGCGGCAGGCGCAGCCCTCGAGGTGGTCGTTGACCAGGCCCATGGCCTGCATGAAAGCGTAGACCGTGGTCGGGCCGACAAAGCTCCAGCCGCGCTTCTTCAGCTCCTTCGAGATCCGCACCGAGACGGCCGTTGTCGGGTTCGCGCGCAGATGGGCGAGGTCGACGATTTGCGGCCGCTCGTCCTTGCCGGGTTCGAACTTCCAGAACCAGGCGGCCAGTGAGCCGAATTCGTCCACCATTTCGCGGGCGCGCCTGGCGTTGTTGATGGTCGAGACGATCTTGCCGCGATGGCGGATGATGCCGGCATTGCCGAGCAGGCGCTCGACATCCTTGTCGGTGAAGCTTGCTACCTTGTCGAATTCGAAATTGGCGAAGGCTTCGCGAAAATTCTCCCGCTTGCGCAGTATGGTCAGCCACGACAGGCCCGACTGAAAGCCTTCCAGGCAGATCTTTTCGAACAGCCTGCGGTCGTCGGCCACAGGCCGGCCCCATTCATGATCGTGGTAGTGCAGATAGTCGGGCAGATTGCCGTGCCAGAAGCAGCGCGCGACACCGTCGGGGCCAGCGAGCAGGCCGGTGTTTTCCTTGTCCATAGGCCAAAATCCGTTCGTTAACGCGCTTTTGCGCGGCATTTACTGCGGCTTTACCAGATTCCTGAACCCGGCGGTAACCACACCAAAAGGTTTACTGACAAAGCCGCATTTTACGCATTCCGATTCATGTTTCGGTTGCTGCTTGCGCGCCAATGATCGCCGAACCGGGAGGACGTTTCCACCCGTTTGTATCAGACGATCAAGGTGCGTTACGATGAAGACAGTGTTGTTTCCCGTGCTCGGCGCCGTGGCTGTGTTTGCCGCCGGCGTCACACCCTCAATCGCCGGCGACCGCTATGCCGACAGGCCGCCGGTGATGGTGAGCCCCGACCTTTCCGCACCCTGGGTGCTGCAGCTTGGCCATGCGCCCGGCATCGTGCGCCAGAACCGGCAGGTGGTGCAGCAGCAGCGACGCCTGCGCCCGGCGCAGCCCGACCGGGTGCAGACGGCGGCGGTGCAGCCGCCGGCCAAGCGCATGGTCGCGCGTCCTCAGATCAACCCGATCTACCTGCCGCAGGAAGTCGACTATGACGGAGGCCAGAAGCCGGGCACGATCGTCATCGACACCACGCAGAATTTCCTCTTCCTGGTCGAGAAGAACGGCAAGGCAAGGCGCTATGGCGTCGGCACCGGCAAGCCGGGCTTCGAATGGTCGGGTACGCACAAGATCACCAACAAGCGCGAGTGGCCGGACTGGCGCCCGCCGGCGCAGATGATCAAGCGCGAAGCCGCCAAGGGCCGCTATTTGCCGACCTATCTTGCCGGCGGCATGGAGAACCCGCTTGGTGCCCGTGCGCTCTACCTCGGCACCACCGAATACCGCATCCATGGCACCAACCAGCCGTGGACGATCGGCGGCGCGGTGTCATCGGGCTGCATCCGCATGCGCAACGAGGACGTCGTCGATCTCTATGAGCGGGTCAATGTCGGAACCACGGTCGAGGTGATATAATAGTCCTTGCGAATCACCTGGCCGGCAAAGCAGTCCGCTTTTCGAGGCCAGTTTAGGGATACGGGGGACGGGCCGTATGGGGATGCGGCCGGTCAGGAAGGGCAGCACGGGAAACCGCGCTGCCCTTTCCGTTTTGAGCAGAAATCGAGGGCAAAAGGTCACCCACGCGTCGCGCAACGGGCATAGCGGTTCGCTTTCATGCTGCCCTTTGCCGCATTCTTTTGCTATCTGGGTGGCAAGTTCCACAAAAGAGTTCACCCATGCCTCTGTCCGAAGACAGCCGTTATCTCAAGGGCGGCCCGGTCGCCCAGCGCATCATCGCCGCCGTTGCCGAGGACGCAGCGATCGCCAAAGCCGAGGGTTTTCCGCCCAAGCTGATCTCGATCACCGTCGGCGACACCGATGCGGTGGACGTCTATGTGCGCAACCAGCGCGCCAAGGCTGAGCTCGCCGGCATCGATTTCGAGGAACGGCGCTTTCCCGCCACCATCACAGCAGGCGAGTTGGAAGCTGCGATCCACGGCCTGAATGCCGATCCGCGCGTTACCGGCATCATCATCCAGCGGCCCGTGCCAGCGCATATCCCCATCAAGACGCTGCAAGCGGCGGTGCATCCGCTGAAGGATGTCGAAGGCATGCATCCGGCCTCAATCGGCAACATCGTCTACAACCAGCTCGATCTCGCGCCTTGCACGGCGGCCGCCTCGGTCGAGCTGCTGAAGGAAACCGGCCTCGACCTCAAGGGACTGGAAGTCGTCATCGTCGGCCATTCGGAAATCGTCGGCAAGCCGATCGCCTTCCTGTTGATGAGCGAGGGCGCGACGGTGACGGTCTGCCATCACATGACGCGATCGGTCGCCGCCCATGCGCGGCGTGCCGATGCGC
Organism: Mesorhizobium sp. M7A.F.Ca.US.005.03.1.1; assembly: GCF_003997975.1. NCBI lineage: Bacteria > Pseudomonadati > Pseudomonadota > Alphaproteobacteria > Hyphomicrobiales > Phyllobacteriaceae > Mesorhizobium > Mesorhizobium sp. M7A.F.Ca.US.005.03.1.1. The sequence continues at coordinate 82,414 of NZ_RZRO01000001.1, read as the reverse complement.
TGTTCGTCGCCGTCGGCAAGCCGCGGCTGATCAAGGCCGACATGGTCAAGCCGGGCGCTGCCGTCATCGACATCGGCATCAATTCCGAAATCGCCCCCGACGGCTCCAGCCGCATCGTCGGCGACGTCGACACTGAAAGCGTGCGCGAGGTCGCCTCCTGGATCACCCCGGTGCCGGGCGGCGTCGGTCCGATCACGGTCGCCATCCTGCTGCGCAACACCATGGTCGCGCTCAGCCGCCAGCGCGCGCTCTACGAGGCGACTTACGGCACGGCGGACAGGCTCGCGGCGGAGTAAGCGCCCGCCAAGGTCGTCCTATTCCGCCGCGATCAGGGTCTCTTCCAGAACACCTTCCGGCCTCGGCCCGCCATAAGCCCAGTCGAGCAGCTTGATCGTGTGCACCACCGGCATCTTCGCGGCGGAAGCAATTTGCGTGATGCAGCCGATGTTGCCGGTGGCGACGATCGAGGCCCCCGTCGCCTCGATGTTTTTCACCTTGCGGTCGCGCAGTTTGGCCGAGATCTCGGGCTGCAGGATGTTGTAGGTGCCGGCAGAGCCGCAGCAGAGATGCCCTTCGCGCGGCTCGCGCACGATGAAGCCGGCCTTGGCCAGCAGTTCTTTCGGCTGGCGGGTGATCTTCTGGCCGTGCTGCATCGAGCAGGCCGAGTGATAGGCAACGACAGTGCCCGACTTGCGAACCGGTTCGGGCAGGTGGAGGGTCGAGAGATATTCGGTAACGTCCTTGGCCAGTGCCGAGACGCGCGCGGCCTTGTCGGCATAGGCCGGGTCGAGCCGCAGCATGAAACCGTAGTCCTTGATCGTCGTGCCGCAGCCCGAGGCGGTGATGACGATGGCATCGAGCCCGCCCTGGTCGAGGGCGCGTGTCCAGGCGTCGACATTTTGCCTCGCCGAGGCAAGCGCGGCCTGTTCGCGCCCCATATGATGGACCAGCGCACCGCAACAGCCTTCGCCCGGCGGCACCAAGACCTCGACGCCGAGCCGTGTCAGCAGCGAAATCGTCGCCTCGTTGATGGCGGGATCGAGCACCGATTGCGCGCAGCCGGTGAGGATGGTGACGCGGCCCCTTTTGGTCCCCTGCCCGGCATGGATGCCCGGCGAGCCCATCGGCGACGCTGCCGGGATCGACGCCGGCGCGAGCTTGAGCATCGCACTGAGCGGCTTCAGCGCCGGAACCTTGTCGAACAGGCCGATGAACGGTTTGCCCAGCTTCGCTAGCTTGAGCGCGGCGCGAAAGCGCTGGGGATAGGGCAGCACGAAGGCCAGCATGGCGCGGGTCAGGCGGTCGAGCAGTGGCCGCTTGTAGGTCTCCTGGATATGGGCGCGGGCATGGTCGACCAGATGCATGTAGTTGACGCCCGACGGGCAGGTGGTCATGCAGGCAAGGCACGACAGGCAGCGATCGATATGGGTGACGATCTGCTTGTCGGCCGGACGGCCGTTTTCCAGCATGTCCTTGATCAGATAGATGCGCCCGCGCGGTGAATCGAGCTCGTTGCCGAGTGTCACATAGGTCGGGCACGTCGCGGTGCAGAAGCCGCAATGCACGCATTTGCGCAGGATCTTTTCCGATTCCGCGACATGCGGATCGGCAAGCTGGGCAAGCGAAAAATTGGTCTGCATCGCTGATGTCCTAGGCCATGCGGCCGGGATTGAAGATATTCTTGGGGTCAAATTCCTGTTTCAGGCGGACCGATAGTGCAGCAAGAGCGGGCGGCTGCGGCTCGAACACCGGTAGAGCGGCGCGATGCGAGGGTGCGGCGCGCACCAGCGTCGCATGGCCGCCGCCATGTTTCCTCAACAGCCCGCGCAGCAGAGCGGCTTCCGGATCGCCCTGTTCCATGCGCAGCCAAACCAGTCCGCCCTGCCAGTCATAAAAGGCGCTGACGGCGGCCTGCATGCGCAGCGTCAGGACCATCTGGTGGCTTTGAGAAGGCGTCATCGAGATGCGCCAGACCGGCTTCTCGCTGCCGTCGGCGAAAGGCCTGCAATCGCGAACGTCGCGCCAGATCAGCCGTGAAACCTCGCCGCCAATCTCCTCCAGCGGGCCGGCATTGCCGAGCAGCGTTTTCAGCGCGGCGATGCGGTAGGCGACCGACGGGCCGAAACCCTCGACGCGCAGCAGCGTGGCGGCCTCGCTGCCGAGACTGCCGCTGGCGACGCGCGCGGCGATCCGCTCCGGCAGGTGGGCGGCACTCGACACTTCAGCACTCGAGCCAAGCGCCAGGGCCATGGCGGCGGCCGCGGCATCGTCGAGCAGGCTACGGATGGCGAGCGTGACTTCGGTCTCGGCTGCCGGCAGCACCTTGAAGGTGACGTCGGTGAAGACGGCCAGCGTGCCCCAGCTGTTGGCCATCAGCTTCGACATGTCATAGCCGGTGACGTTCTTGACCACGCGACCGCCCGACTTGAAGGCCTCGCCACGACCGGACACCACATTGATGCCCAGGACATGGTCGCGCGCGGCCCCCGCCTTGAGCCGGCGCGGACCGGAGAGGTTAGCGCCGAGCACACCGCCGATCGTGCCTTTGCCCGGTTCGCCACCAAGCAGCGGGCCGTAATCCATCGGCTCGAAAGCGAGCTGCTGGCCGTTTTCCGCCAGCAGTTTCTCGATCCCGGCCAACGGTGTGCCTGCCTTGGCCGACAGCACCAGTTCAGCCGGTTCATAGAGCGTGACGTCAGATAATTTCGACAGGTCGAGCGTGTGTTCGGTTTGCAGCGGCCGGCCGATGCCACGCTTGGAGCCATGGCCAAGGATTTCCAGCGGCGAGCCTTCCGCTACAGCCCAGGCGACGGTGGACAGGACTTCGGATGGGGTGGTCGGGGTGAAGGTGGTCATGAAGAGACCGCGCCAGATGCGAGTTCGGATATGCCGAGTTCCCTGGCGCCCCCCTCTGTCCTGCCGGACATCTCCCCCTCAAGGGGGGAGATCAGATGTCGCATATGGCTTCGCCAATCTTCAATGATGACGGAAGGGCAAGGCGTCGAAACTGCCAATCTTCCCCCTTGAGGGGGAGATGTCCGGCAGGACAGAGGGGGGTGTTCACGCGCCGTCATCACCCTCAAAACCTCGGAATGTCCGGAAACGCCACCTGCCCGCGGTGCACATGCATCCGCCCAAGCTCGGCGCATCGCCGCAGCTGCGGAAATACTTTTCCCGGGTTGAGCAGATGGTTGGGATCGAAGGCGCATTTGACGCGCATCTGCTGGTCGAGATCGATCTGGGTGAACATCTCCGGCATTAGATCGCGTTTTTCCACGCCCACACCGTGTTCGCCGGTCAAGACGCCGCCGACCTTGACGCAGAGCCGCAATATATCGGCGCCGAAGCTTTCGGCCTTGTCGAGTTCGCCCGGTACGTTGGCATCGTAGAGGATCAGCGGATGCAGATTGCCGTCACCGGCATGAAAGACATTGGCGACGCCGAGACCGTATTTTTCCGACAGCTCGCGCATGCCGGCGAGCACGCGCGGCAGCTCCTTGCGCGGGATGGTGCCGTCCATGCAGTAGTAGTCGGGCGAGATGCGGCCGACGGCCGGAAACGCCGCCTTGCGGCCGGCCCAGAAGCTCAGCCGTTCCTGTTCGGACTGCGAAATGCGGCAGGTGGTCGAGCCGTTCTTGTAGGCGATCGCCTCGACAAGGCCGATCAGATGATCGACCTCGACGCCCGGCCCGTCGAGCTCGACGATCAGCAGCGCCTCGACATCAAGGGGATAGCCGGCATGAACGAAATCTTCCGCCGCATGGATCGCCGGCCGGTCCATCATCTCCATGCCGCCCGGGATGATGCCGGCGCCGATGATGTCGGCAACGCACTGGCCGCCCTGCTCGCTGGTCGGGAAGCCGATCAGCAGTGCACGTGCCGTCTCCGGCTTCTTCAGGATGCGCACGGTGACCTCGGTGACGACGCCGAGCAGCCCTTCGGACCCGGTCATGACGCCGAGCAGGTCGTAGCCTTCCGCATCGAGGTGACTGCCGCCCAGCCGCACCACCTCGCCATTCATCAGCACCATCTCGATGCCGAGCACATTGTTGGCTGTGAGGCCGTATTTCAGGCAGTGCACGCCGCCGGAATTCTCCGCGACATTGCCGCCGATCGAGCAGGCGATCTGGGAGGATGGATCGGGGGCGTAGTAAAAGCCCTCCTGCTCGACGGCGGTGGTGATGCCGAGATTGGTGACGCCCGGCTGGGCAACGACGACGCGATTGGGAAAATCGATCCCGAGGATACGGTTGAAACGGCTCATGACCAGCAGCACCGCGTCCTCGAGCGGCAGCGCCCCGCCCGACAGCGAGGTGCCGGAGCCGCGCGGCACGACGCGGATGTTGCGGTCGTTGCAGTATCTCAGCACGCGCGAAACCTGCGCCACCGTTTGCGGCAGCACGACAACCAGCGGCAGCTGCCGATAGGCGGTCAGGCCGTCGCTCTCGAAAGCGCGCATGGAATTGGCGGCGTCGACAACGCCCTCACCCGGCACGATGATGCGCATGTCGGCGACGATCTCGTCGCGCCGGCGCATCGTGGCATCGTCTGGTTTCGGCATGGCCAGGCCGGACATCAGCAGCCTCATTTCGCTTGACTGGTCAAAATCTTTTACCAGTGAAGCGCGTTGGGTGCAAATCCTGTAATGGCGGCGAATCCAACTTCAAGGCGGAGACAGGCTTACGCAGCGGCAATCTGCCGCTGCTATTCGCCGGGCGGCTTGCCGGGTTCGGAGTGCATCCGGCGCACGCGGCGCACGCCCCACCAGACCAGCAGGATGGCGACAGGCACCGAAGCAGCGGTAATGATCTCCGGCGCGAAGGCATGGCCGAAGATCGAGGCGCCCTTGGCGACATAGCCGACAAGGCCGACCACATAATAGGAGACGGCGGCGACCGAGAGCCCCTCGACGGTCTGCTGCAGGCGCAATTGCAGGCGGGCCCGGTTGTTCATCGAGGCAAGCAGGTCGCGGTTCTGCTTCTCGACCTCGACATCGACCCAGGTGCGCAGCAGCGTCGTGGCGCGGGTCAGTTTTCGCGATAGATTTTCCTGCCGCTCCTCGACCGAGCGGCAGGTGCGCATTGCGGGCGCCACACGGCGCTGCAGGAACCCGCGCCATGTGTCATAGCCGGGCACAGCCTCTTCCTCGAGTGCGTCCAGCCGTTCGCCGACGATGCCGTCATAGGCGCGGCTGGCGCCGAAACGGTAAAGGCTCGACGCCGCGTCCGCCTCCAGCTCCGCCGCAAGTTCGGTCAGATCGGCCAGCAAGGTCTGGCTGTCCCGTGTCCCGGCGACCTTCATCTCCAGCGTGGTCTGCGCCAGCCGGTCTTCGATGCGGCGGGCGCGGCCGGACAAGGTCAACGCCAGCGGCAGGCCGAGCATGGCCAGCGTCCGATAGGTCTCGATGTCGATAAGCCGCTGCGACAACGCGCCGGTGCGCGCCGGGGTCAAGCCGCGATCGAGCAGCAGCATGCGCGTCAGGCCATCGCCATCCTGGCGAAAATCGGTGACGATGGCGGCGTTTCCGCGCTCGACCAGCGAGTAGCACAGGCTGGTCGGATCGAAACCGGCTATCAGTTGCTCGGTTGCTTGCGTCCATTTGCGGATTTCGAGCCTGATGCCGGAGATGCAGGTTCCCGGCGGGGAAAACCCGTTGCCGAAGGGTGAGTCCTCCTGCGTCCTGCCGCTTTCGGAAAGCGGCCCTTCCCACAAATAGGTCGAGAATTCGGTGTGCCGCTCCCAACGCAGCGAGCCCTTGCCCCATTTCATGGCATGGTGGCGGGCCTGGCGGTCGGGCGCGGCGATGCCGAGGCGCCGCGACAGTTCGGAAAGCACCGCGTGGTCGACGCCGGAGCCGCCCTCCGTCATGAAGGCGAGTTGCATCAGGACGCGTGGCTTTTCGATCAGCGGATGCGGCCGGGCATGAACCTCGCCGAGTGCGCCGGGCCGGCCCTCATGCGCGGGAAAGCCCATGACGCTGCCCTTGGCGCGCGGCTGGAATTCGAGATCGGACGGGTCGTCTGACACGGCTTGTTCCCCGGGGGTTTCCTTGAACCCGCTTGCACTCGCGTCCCTCTAGTGCCAATGGCCTGACGACGCAAACGGCAAAGTTAGCCGAAGATCACGGGATCGGGCGGGAAATCGGCCAGCTTTTTGTCAATTGGATAAATAATTTGACCAGTTGGCGAGGCAGGCTCTATTCTGCGGCACCGGTTCACCTTCCAGGCATTCTGTTGAGCGACATTTTTTCCAGGATCGAGCATTCGCGCACCGCCGACGAGGTGGTGCAGCAGATCGAGAGCCTCATCCTCGAAGGCGTGCTGCGCACCGGCGACCGGCTGCCGGGCGAGCGCGAGCTTGCACGCCAGTTCGACGTATCGCGGCCGATCCTGCGTGACGCCCTGAAGGCACTGGAAGGACGCGGCCTTTTGACGACAAGGCCCGGCGGCGGCACGCATGTCGCCGATGTCATCGGCCAGCTCTTCACCAAACCGGTGACGGACCTGATCTCGATGCACCGCAAGGCAGTGACCGACTATCTGGAATACCGCCGCGAGATCGAAGGGGTTGCGGCTGAATATGCGGCACGGCGCGCCACCCCAGACGACATGGCGCTGCTCGACAAGATCATGGCACGCATGGACGATGCGCACCGGACCGGCGACTTCGACGACGAGGCCGAGATCGACGTCGAGTTCCACCACGCGATCTGCGAATGCGCACACAACATCATCCTTTTGCACACGCTGCGCTCCTGTTATCGGCTGCTGTCGGAGGGCGTGTTCCAGAACCGGCTGCTGGTGTTCACCGTACCCGGCGCGCGCGACGCCCTGCTCGCGCAGCACCGGGCGATCCATGCGGCGGTGAAGGCCGGCGACCCGGCCGCCGCCCGCCAGGCGGCGATGGACCACATCACCTATGTCGAACGGTCGATGGCGGAGGCCGAGCGCAGCGGCGACTGGCAGCGCGTCTCGCGGCTGAGGTTGAAACAGCGCGTTGACGCCACCGATACAGAACCAGCACGCAAACGCTCCTAGCTATCGAAACGGGAAGCCCATGAGCCAGATCCTGACCATCGCCGACCTCAAGGACCTCGCACGCCGGCGTGTGCCGAAGATGTTCTTCGACTATGCCGATTCCGGTTCGTGGACCGAAAGCACGTATCGGGCCAACGAGGAGGATTTCCAGAAGATCAAGTTCCGCCAGCGCGTCCTCGTCGACATGGACAACCGTTCGCTGGCATCGACGATGATCGGCGAAAAAGTGTCTATGCCGGTGGCATTGGCGCCAACCGGCATGACCGGCATGCAGCACGCCAATGGCGAGATGCTGGCGGCGCAGGCGGCGGAGGAATTCGGCGTGCCGTTTACCTTGTCGACGATGAGCATCTGCTCGATCGAGGATGTCGCCTCGGTTACCACGAAGCCGTTCTGGTTTCAGCTCTATGTGCTGCGTGACAAGGATTTCGTGCTCAACCTGATCGACAGGGCAAAGGCGGCGAAATGCTCGGCGCTCGTGCTGACGCTCGACCTGCAGATTCTCGGTCAGCGCCACAAGGACATCCGCAACGGGCTTTCGGCGCCACCCAAGCTGACGCTGACGAACATCGTCGACATGGCCATCCGCCCGCGCTGGTGCGCCGCCATGGCCGGCACCAAGCGGCGGACCTTCCGCAACATTGTCGGCCACGCCAAGGGCGTCGGCAACATGGCCTCGCTGGCATCGTGGACGACGGAGCAGTTCGACCTGCATCTGTCGTGGAAGGACGTCGCCTGGATCAAGGAGCGCTGGGGCGGCAAGCTGATCCTCAAGGGCATTCTCGACAAGGAGGACGCGCTGATGGCGGCCAAGACCGGCGCCGACGCGATCATCGTTTCCAACCATGGCGGGCGCCAGCTCGATGGTGCGTCGTCGTCGATCGGCGTGCTGGAAGAGATTGCCGACGCGGTCGGTGACACGATCGAAGTGCATATGGATGGCGGCATCCGCTCCGGCCAGGATGTCCTGAAGGCGCTTTGCCTCGGTGCCAAGGGAACCTATATCGGCCGGCCGTTTCTTTACGGCCTGGGGGCGCTTGGCAAGGAAGGGGTTACCAAGGCGTTGGAAATCATCCGCAAGGAGATGGACATCACGCTGGCGCTGTGCGGAAAGCGTCTTGTCACCGACATGGGCAAGGACCAGCTCCGGCGCCAGGTCCCGTGACCGCCTGACCACGGAGACACCGAAAAGTTGGCAGAATCCGGCATCCATTTTCTCGACGCGCATGGGCCGGACGGCATCCGTCTCTATGCGATCGGCGACGTCCACGGCCGGCTCGACCTGCTGGCGGCCATGCATCTGCGCATCAGGGCCGAGATCGAGCAGGAGGCGCCTGCCGACTGGCGCGTCATCCATCTTGGCGACTATGTCGACCGCGGGCCGGACTCGAAGGGCGTCATCGATTTCCTGATCGAAGCGCAAGAGCGAGACCCTCGTCACCTGATGCTGGCCGGCAACCACGACATCGGCTTTCTCGATTTTCTCAAGACCCCTGACCCGGAAGGGCTTTTCATCCGGTTCGGCGGCATCCAGACGGCACAGTCTTACGGCGTAACGATCAGTGAAGGCACAAGCGTGTGGTTCGGCAAGGCCGAATCGGCCGTGCGCAGAGGACATCAGGCACTGGTCGAGGCCGTGCCGCAAAGCCACATCGACTTCCTGCGATCGCTGCCGTTTTCCGTGACTTTCGGGGACTTCTTCTTCTGCCATGCCGGCATCAGGCCGGGCATTCCTCTGGAGAAGCAAAACCCGCAGGATCTGATCTGGATCCGCGACGTCTTCCACAACCACCCCGACCTCTATCCGAAGATCGTGGTGCACGGCCACACGCCGGTGCCGGAGGCGGAAGTGATGGCAAATCGCGTCAATGTCGACACGCTTGCCTGGCAATCAGGCATGCTGAGCGCGCTCGTCGTCGACGGCGCGGACAAACGCATCCTGACAATGACGATCAAGGAAGCTTGAGCGCCGCGCGTCGGAGGATGCGAAAGACGCTTCCCGCTTTAGCGCAGCGAGGCGGTGACGCCGTAACCGTCGACGGCGTTGTGGTTGTTGGCTGCGTCGGCGGCATAGATGCCGAGACCGCACAGCACGATGGCGGACAACATGGCAAAGGACAGAAGCGCTGCTTTCACGGAGGTCATCTCTTGTTGAGCTTTCTGCATCTGTGCACCAGGCGGTTACCAATGCGTTGAAACGGAGAATTCGCTTCAAAGTTTCGACGATTTTGCGCTTCTAGGCATGTTCTGTATCAACGGTGTGTCGCGCGGGTCACACAAAAGGTTCATAGCCGTTGCACAGAAGATGCAGAGCGCGCGCCTTCTAGGATGGCGGGCGGACACAAGCCAAGAATGAAACCGTTTTCCCCAGGCGGTTTCACCGCCGCGTGCCAATTATGTCACGCTGGAGGGTACGGAGAGACCAACGCTCAGATGGTCGCTACCCAGGCCCGGGCAATGGCGAGGCCAGCGGCATCCGCATCGGGCCCGTTGCGGGCCATTTCGCCATCGAGCTTGCCGGCCCAGTCGGGATGGCGCGCAGCGATGGTCGGGGCAAAGGACGCGCTCCAGTCCTTGACCATCGGCCGGTCGGCCTCGAAGTGAAACTGGAAACCGTACACGGCGCGGCCGACGCGAAATGCCTGGTTCTCGGCGACATCGTTGCCGGCAAGCCGCACGGCGTTTTCGGGCAACACGAAGGTGTCGTCGTGCCATTGGAAGATCGGGAACTTTGCCGGCAGAGCGCCCAGCACCGGATCGGCCTTGGCGTCAGGCGTCAGCGACACGCCGTGCCAACCGAACTCATTGGCGCCGCCGATACGGTTCTCGCCACCAAAGGCACGAGCGACGAGCTGGCTGCCTAGGCAGATGCCGAGCACGGCGCGATCCTTGTCGGCAAAGTCGCGGGTCAGTTCGAGCAGTGCCGGGAAATAGGGGTACTCATCGTCGGCCAGCGCATTCTGGCCCCCGCCGAGCACCACCATGGCATCATGCCCGGCCGCGTCATCCGGCAGGGGATCGCCCCTGTAAGGGAGACGCAGGTCGAGATCGGCGCCCGCTTCCGCAAGTGCTGCGCCGACCTGGCCGAGGCCGGTATTGTCGTAGTTCTGGACCACCAGCACCCGCATCGCAAAACCCTGCTGACATGAAAAAGCTGCGACGAGCGATATCATGCCGCTCGCATTGCAGCCAAGATGCGTGTCCGGAGAGAAAACTATGCCACTGCAGAACCGGGTCGATCCGTTCGGTATCATCCACGCGGTGCCCGATCGCGGCATGTTCACCGGCAATCGCGGCATCATCCACGACCCCGAGACGAAGACGCTCAAGAAAAAGCGCTGGGCGCTTCAAGCCTGGATCATCTGCGTCTGCCAATTCCGAAATGTGCGGCGCGAACCGATGGGCCGCAACCGGAAGGGCGGTAAAGCGGGCTGGACCGAGCTGTTCTTCCTCGACGAGGTGACCGCACTGGCGGCCGGGCATCGCCCCTGCTTCTTTTGCCAGCGCGAACGGGCCAGGGATTTCGTCGGCCGCTTCGGCGAAGCCTTCGGCATCGCCGAACCGCGCGCGCCGATGGTCGACAAGCGGCTGCACAAGGAGCGGCTGGCGTCAGGCGGCAAGCCGCCGGTGATTGCGGTTGAAGACCTTGCCGGCCTGCCGGACGGCGTCGTGGTTGCGGATGGCGGCACTGTTTATGCCCTGCGTAGCGGCAAGGCACTGCGCTGGTCCTTTGCGGGATATCAGCACCCCAACGATTTCGACATGCTCAAAAGCAAGACACTCTCGCTACTGACGCCGGCCACGACGCTCTGCGTGCTGCGGCACGGCTTTCGGCCGGTGTGGCATCCGACCGCCGAGGCTTGACGCCGGCGGCCGGCTCGCTCATTCCTCGGCGATGCGCGCCAATTACAAAATGCAACGTCTGTTCGTGATCGACGATCTCGCGCCGGACATCGAATTCGAGGCCGGCCAACAGCAGAGCCACTATCTCCTGCATGTGCTGCGGCTTGGCGAAGGCGCCGAAATCCTGGTGTTCAATGGCCGCGACGGCGAGTGGTCGGCGGCCATATCGGCGAAGACGAAAAGGGCGGTGCGGCTGAAGGTGTCGGCGCTGCAGCGGCCGCAGCCGCCTCTGCCCGATCTCGTCTACTGCTTTGCGCCGCTGAAGCAGGGGCGGCTCGATTATCTCGTGCAGAAGGCGGTCGAGATGGGCGCCGGCATCCTGCAGCCGGTCATTACCCAGCACACGCAAGTGGCCAAGCCGTCGATCGATCGCCTGCGCGCCAATGTCGTCGAAGCCGCCGAGCAATGCGGCATCCTGGCGGTGCCTCAGGTGCGCGAAGCCGAAAAATTCGACCGCCTGTTGACCGGCTGGGACACAGAGCGACGGCTGATCTTCTGCGACGAGGATGCTTCGACCAACAATCCGCTGGCCGCGCTGCAGGCGGTCAAGGAAAAGAAGCTTGGGCTGCTGGTCGGGCCGGAGGGTGGCTTTTCCGACGATGAGCGCAAGATGCTGCGCGCCCTGCCCTTCGTCACCGCCATTCCGCTCGGCCCGCGTATCCTGCGCGCCGACACCGCGGCGGTGGCCGCGCTCGCGGTCATGCAGGCGACAGTCGGAGACTGGTGAGACGTCATCCCTTGCAAGGGACGGAGAGCGGAGTAACGTTCAATTCCTGTTGACCTGTGGCTCAGGATTTTTCGCTTGATCGTCTGCTGACATTTCGTCCATTTAGCGCCGGCGATCGTCCGATCGTCCTACAGCGCCCGCCTCCTTTCGGACGTGCAAAGGACACTGTAGCATTCCATTGGGGCACATGATCCCGGCGAAAGTCGAAAGCCGATTTTCGGGGTCATGTGCAGAGGGTTCATAAATGGCGCGCGATACGACCGATTTCCGCCCGATCGAAGGTGTCGACGAACTTGTCGAGCACCTGGCCGAAGGCAACAAGCCGCGCGACAAATGGCGCATCGGCACCGAGCACGAGAAATTCCCCTTCTATGTCGACGGCAATGCACCGGTCCCCTATGGCGGCGAGCGTGGCATCCGCGCCATCCTCGAAGGCATGCAGGAAAAGCTCGGCTGGGATCCGATCGTCGATGACGGCCGCATCATCGGCCTGGTCGAACCGACCGGCCAGGGTGCGATTTCGCTGGAACCCGGCGGCCAGTTCGAGCTTTCCGGCGCACCGCTGGAGACGATCCACCAGACCTGCCGCGAGGGCAATGCCCATCTGGCGCAGGTGCGCGAGATCGCCGAACCGATGGGCATCCGCTTCCTCGGCCTCGGCGGCAGCCCGAAATGGTCGCTTGCCGAGACGCCGAAAATGCCGAAATCGCGCTACGAGATCATGACGCGCTACATGCCCAAGGTCGGCACCAAGGGCCTCGACATGATGTACCGCACCTGCACGATCCAGGTGAATCTCGACTTCGAGAGCGAGGCCGACATGCGCCGCAAGATGCAGGTGTCGTTGAAGCTGCAGCCGCTGTCGACGGCCTTGTTCGCCAATTCGCCTTTCACCGAAAGCCACCCGAACGGCTTGCAGAGCTGGCGCGGCGACATATGGCGTGACACCGACAACCAGCGCTCGGGCCTGCTCGAATTCTGCTTCTCGCCCGATTTCGGTTTCGCCGACTATGTCGAATGGGCGCTCGACGTACCGATGTATTTCGTCATCCGCGACGACCGCTATCACGACATGACCCACATCACCTTCCGCCAGTTCATGGCCGGGGCCGCGCGCAATGAAGTGCCGGACGGGCTGCCGACAATGGGCGACTGGGCGAACCATCTGTCAACGCTGTTCCCGGATGTGCGGCTGAAGCGCTTCCTCGAGATGCGCGGCGCCGATGGCGGGCCGTGGCGGCGCATCTGCGCGCTGCCGGCCTTCTGGGTCGGATTGCTTTATGATGAGGCCGCACTCGATGCCGCCGAGGCGCTGACCTCGAGCTGGACGTATGAAGAAACGCTGGCGATGCGCAATGCCGTGCCGGAACAAGGCATCTCCGCACCGTTCCGCAACACCACGCTGCGCGAGATCGCGCGTGACGTGATGGTCATTTCCCGCATGGGACTGAAGAACCGTGGCAAGAAGAACCGCGACGGCTACGACGAGACCTCCTTCCTCAACACGTTGGACGAAGTGGTGGCGCGGGGCACCACCAGCGCCGAGGAGATGCTGTCGGCCTATCACACGCGCTGGGGCGGCTCGATCGAGCCGGTTTTCATGGAATACGCCTATTAACCCTCGGATTTGGCAAAGCTGACCGGCCGGCAAAAGTCGCTTCAATCGGAAGTGGAAACAAACTAGGCTTCTTCGGCGAGGATTTCCGGAGGAGACGCCGATGCCCACCTTGTTCGACATGCTGACGCAGGCCCAGAACGGCAATGGCATGCAGGCCCTTGCCCAGCAATACGGGCTTTCGATGCAGCAGACGCAAGCCGCGGTCGCTGCATTGCTGCCGGCCTTTTCGCAGGGGCTGCAACGCAACACCGCCGACCCCTATGGGCTCGGCGCCTTCATGACGGCGATGGCCAGCGGCCAGCACGCCAAGTATTTCGAGGACGCAACCCGGGCCTTCTCGCCGCAAGGCGTCGATGAGGGCAACGGCATTCTCGGGCACCTGTTCGGTTCGAAGGATCTGTCTCGCGCCGTGGCCAGCCAGGCGGCGCAAGCCAGCGGCGTCAATCAGCAGATCCTGCAGCAGATGCTGCCGGCGATCGCCTCGATGGTCATGGGCGGGCTGTTCAAGCAGACGGCAAACCAGATGCAGGCCGCCGGTGGTTTTGGCGGCGGCGGCAACAATCCGCTCGGCGAGATCATCGAGCAGATGATGCGGCAAGGCGGCGGCATGCAGGCCCCGGCGCCGCAGCCGCGCCAGGCGCCGCCGCCCCAGAACCCGATGGACAACCCGCTCGGCAAGGTGTTGCAGGACATGTTCGGCGGCGGCGCGGCTCAGCCACAGCCGCAAAGCCAGACGCAGCCGGCACCCAATCCCTACGGCGACAATCCGCTCGGCAAGGTGCTGCAGGACATGTTCGGCGGTGGCGCGCCTCAGCCGCAGCCGCAGGGGCGGGCGCAGCCGCAGCCCCAGCAGACGCAAAGCCCCTACGGAGACAATCCGCTGGGGAAAATCTTCGAGGAGATGCTGCGGCAAGGTGGCGGTGGCTTAGGCGGCATCCCCGGCGGACAGCCGGCGCCGCAACAGCCTCAAGCGCCCCCGCAACGTCAGGCACCGCAGCCACAGGCCAATCCGAGCGGCCGTCCGAAAAACCCGTTCGACGACCTGTTCGGCAAGATGTTCGAAACCGGCGCCCAGCAGCGTGATGACTACCAGAAGGGCGTGGAGACAATCTTCGACCAGTTTAAGCGGGACATGGACCGGCGGTAGGCGGTCTTCGCTGAGGTAGAAAGAGAAAAGCCCGGTCCTGGGAGGACCGGGCAGAGTGCAGGCGGGCCGGGGGGATCCGGCAGGGAGTGGGAGCCTGCATACTCGTCAGTCGCGTCGAACCCTGAAAAGGTTCACGGCAACCTAAACAACAAGCATCCGATCAGGCCACCTTGCGAACGAAATCCTCGATCGTTTCGATGCGATCGCTGGCGATCTCGCGCAGCATCGCCGTCGGGTCGCGGCCAAACGGCACGTCGATAGCGACATGCAGGTCGGCGCGCGTCAGGCCGATATCGGCGAGTTCGGCGTCCGACATCTCGCCAAGGCGATAGAAGGCGCGGCGGTTTTTCCAGGCGCGGTAGATGTTGGAGACGGTGTTGGCCACGCGCGTCGCAACGGCCGGACGCGAGGTGATGCGCGAGGTCTCGGTGGCGAAATCGAACGTGGTCATTGTCGGTCTCCTTCAGACTCGAACGGGCAAAGCCTTGCGATCGGCGCTGGCGACAGCGGCCGTTCCGGCTTCGATTCACATGCCTTCATGTGGACAATGCCAATTTGCCATCGGCCGATTGATTAATCCAACGAATGTTTCTAATCTTTACCATCAACACCAGTGATGGATCATATCGATGAAATCGCCGCTCGATCTCGATCAATTGCAGACCTTCATCTCGATCGCCGATACCGGCAGCTTCACGCGAGCAGCCGAAGAGGTGCACCGGACCCAGTCAGCGGTGTCGATGCAGATGCGCCGGCTGGAGGAGCGGATCGGCAAGCCGCTGTTCGAAAAGGACGGACGCACCAACAGGCTGACCGAGGAAGGCGACAAGCTGCTCTCCTATGCGCGGCGGCTGCTCTATCTCAACCGCGAGACCCTGGCGGCCTTCGACGACCGGCGGCTCGAAGGCACGATCCGCATCGGCACGCCCGACGACTACGCCGATCGTTTCCTGCCCGAGATCATGGCACGGTTCACCCGCTCCAATCCGCGCGTCGAACTCACCGTCATCTGCGAGCCGACGCCGGGGCTGGTCGAGCATATCAAGCGCGGCAATCTCGATCTCGCGCTGGTGACGCACAACGACGTACGCGGCCAGTCGGAGGTGGTGCGGCGCGAACCGCTGCTGTGGGTCACCTCGGCCAACCATGCCACGCATGAGCAGGAAACGCTGCCGATGGCCTTCGGCCGGCCGAACTGCATCTGGCGGCGCGCCGCGGTCGATGTGCTCGACCAGCAGAACCGCGACTATCGCATCCTGTTCACCAGTTTCTCGGCCACCGTCATCACCGCCGCGGTTCTTTCCGGGCTGGCAATCTCGGTGCTGCCGGAATGCGCGCTCAGACCCGGTATGCGGGTGCTGGGCGAAGCCGACGGCTTCGGCGCCCTGCCCGATTGCCGCATCGGCATCATGCGCGGCCAGACGTCGCGGCCGGAGATCGTCGATGCGCTCGCCCGCCATATTTCGGAAAGCCTGGACAACATCTCGGTGCCGGTCGGCGAAGACCCCGGAACGTTCGATTTCGCAGCGCTTGCCTTCACCAAGCTGCGGCGAACCAAGCCGAACCAGATCCTGCCCGGCTGGTAGGCAGGGCCAGGTGTGCGGGTTATGAACGGCTGGCCCGACGCAACCGCCTTGACGCGGGCGCCCAACCGTTCCCCAATCGACGGATGAGCGAAGCAGCATCCGAATCACGCACCAACGCCGCCGAATATACGGTGAGCGAGATTTCCGGCGCGCTGAAGCGCACGGTCGAGGACGTTTTCGGCAATGTGCGGGTGCGTGGCGAGATATCAGGCTATCGCGGGCCGCATTCCTCAGGTCATGCCTATTTCGCGCTGAAGGACGACCGCGCGCGGCTCGACGCCGTGGTGTGGAAAGGCACGATGAGCCGGCTGAAGTTCCGTCCCGAAGAGGGCATGGAGGTGATCGCCACCGGCAAGCTCACCACCTATCCCGGCAAATCCAACTACCAGATCGTCATCGACAATCTGGAGCCTGCCGGCGCCGGCGCCCTGATGGCGCTGCTGGAAGAGCGCAAGCGGCGGCTGCAGGCCGAGGGGCTGTTCGACACCGGTCGCAAGCGGCTGCTGCCGTTTATGCCGCGCGTCATCGGCGTCGTCACCTCGCCGACAGGGTCCGTCATCCGCGACATCATCCACCGCATCAAGGACCGCTTTCCGCTGCATGTCCTGGTCTGGCCGGTGCGTGTTCAGGGCGAGACGTCAGGCGCGGAAGTGACAGCCGCGGTCAACGGCTTCAACGCGCTGGCATGGGATGGCGCCATCCAGCGGCCCGATCTGTTGATCGTGGCGCGTGGCGGCGGCAGCCTCGAAGACCTCTGGGGGTTCAACGACGAGGCGCTCGCCCGCGCGGTTGCCGCTTCCGGCATTCCGGTGATCTCGGCTGTCGGCCACGAGACCGACTGGACGCTGATCGACCTCGTCGCCGACGTGCGGGCGCCGACACCGACAGGCGCGGCCGAAATCGCCGTGCCGGTGAAGGCCGACCTCGAAGCAACGCTTGCCAGCCTCGGTGCGCGGCTGAAAGCGGCGGTGCTGCGCAATTTCGAGCGCAAGCGGCAGGCCGCCCGTGCCGCCGCCCGGGCTCTGCCCTCGCCCGATCAATTGCTGGCGCTGCCGCGCCGGCGCCTCGATGAGGCGACATCCAGGCTCGGCCGGGGCCTGTTGGTCTCCACCGAACGCAAGCGTGCAAGGTTTTTTGCCGTGAAACTGACACCGGCAATGCTGTCGCAGCGCATTGCAGAGGCCCGGCGCACCAACGAACGCAATCTTTTGCGAGCACAAGGGGCACTGCGTGCGATGGCAAGAGCCCGGCGTGCGGAGCTTAACCGGGCGGCGGATCAATTGCCAAAATGTGCCAGGGCTTCGCTGCAGCGGCACAAGCAGCAACTGGCCATGCTGCAAGGCCGCATCACGATCGAGCCGACGGCACGGCGGCAACGCGTGCAGAGGGATTTGCTGACAGCTTTGACAAGACGCGGCACGCAAGCAGTGGTGCTCAGGCTGGAGCGCCTGCGCGGCCGCGTCGTCCAGGCCGACAGGTTGATGGCGTCGCTGTCGCACAAGGCCGTCCTGGCCCGCGGCTTTGCGCTGGTGAGGGATGCGGACGGCGCCGTCGTCAAGCAGGCTGCCGACGTGGTGTCGGGAATGGCGCTTTCGCTCGAGTTCGCCGACGGGACCGCCGATGCGGTGGCAATCAGCGGCACGGCAAAACCGAAAGCCGTGGCCAAGCCGGCGGCCAAGGCCAAAGAGCCTGGCAATCAGGGATCCCTATTCTGACACCATGACCGACAATCCGCATCATCTGGCAACGCCCTCAGGCAAACCGCGCGCGCGAAATTTCGGCATCGGCTTCGACGGACGGCCTGGACCGTTCAACGCGATCACCGATGTGCCCGGCGTCGCGGTCGGCTATGCGACGCTGATCTCGGGCGATGGCACGCTTGTCGTCGGCGAGGGACCGGTTCGCACCGGCGTGACCGCGATCCTGCCCAGGCCGCTTGCCGACCTCGCCAACCCGGTCTTCGCCGGGATCTTCAGCCAGAACGGAAACGGCGAACTGACCGGCTCGCACATCGTCGAGGAAACCGGCGCTTTCAACTTCCCGATCACCATCACCAACACGCATTCCTGCGGCGTTTCCCGCGACGGCACGCTGCGCTGGATGCAAAGCGTGCTGCCGGCGGCGCTTGACAGCGGCTGGGGACTGCCGGTGGCGGCGGAGACCTATGACGGCTTCCTCAACGACATCAACGGCCACCATTTGACGTCGGAGCATGTTGCGCAGGCCCTCGACGGTGCCGCCGGCGGACCGATCGAGGAAGGCAGCGTCGGCGGCGGCACCGGCATGATCACCTTCGGCTTCAAGGCCGGCTCCGGCACGGCATCGCGCATCGTCGAATGGCACGGCCGTGCCTATACGGTCGGCGCCTTCGTGCAGTCCAATTTTGGCAAACGGCGCAATATTGCCATTCGCGGCCTGCGCGCCGGGCCGCAACTCGTCGAACCGGCTGTCCGCGAAGGCACACCGCGCGCCGAAAAGGGTTCGATCATCGCCGTCATCGCCACCGACGCACCGTTCCTGCCGCATCAGATGAAGCGGCTGGCCCGACGGGTGCCGCTTGGCGTCGCCATGACCGGAGGCTTCGGGTATCACAGTTCAGGCGACATTTTCATCGCCTTCTCGACCGCCAATGCGAGCGCCGCGCGGGCGCCATCCGGCCGCATCGCCAGTGCCGATTTTATTCCCGATACCGACATCGATCCGTTTTTCGATGCGGTGATCCAGACCGTGGAGGAAGCAATCCTCAACGCGCTGGTTGCCAATGACGATATGACCGGACGCGACGGGAATTTCGTGCCGGCGCTGCCGAAGACGTGGCTGAAGGAGACCTTTGGCTGAAGACAAAAACGCGGGCCAGAAGCCCGCGCTGCAACAATGTCGCCGCTATGCGATCATTCGGCGGCTTTGATCATTCGGCGGCTTTTCTGGGGGCCTGCTGGCTTTCTTCGGCCTCGGCCGCTTCCTCAAGCCGGGATGCGATAAGTTCCTGGATATCGCCGACTTCTTCCTGGATATCCTCCAGCGGAATGCCGACCTCGGCCGCCTCGGCGGCGCACTCCTTGGCCAAGGTTTCGGCCTGCTTGTCGATCCTTGCCTGAGGGGACTGGCAATGGACCTTTTCGCCGATCCATCCCCGCAAGAATTCGATGGCGTGTTCGCTCATACTGCTGTTCCCTGGCGGCAAAGCCGGTTGGTAATCATAAACGTCGACATCCCCCAAAGGATGCATGTCCC
The DNA here is from genome assembly GCF_003997975.1 of Mesorhizobium sp. M7A.F.Ca.US.005.03.1.1. NCBI lineage: Bacteria > Pseudomonadati > Pseudomonadota > Alphaproteobacteria > Hyphomicrobiales > Phyllobacteriaceae > Mesorhizobium > Mesorhizobium sp. M7A.F.Ca.US.005.03.1.1. The sequence continues at coordinate 63,162 of NZ_RZRO01000001.1, read as the reverse complement.
CATTCCAGCCGAGTCGCGGTCAGCCGGCAAGCCAATGCCGTCCAAGGTCCACAGAGCCATAGGAAATCGAGGGGTCAAGGGCATTTTCTGATTCTGGAGGGGTCGGTACCGTTGGCTGGGTCACACCCAGCGCTGCGCCACTGTTTCTATTTGCTTTTTTCCGGTTTCCGAGCCGATTTCCGTCACAATAGATGGCGCAAAACACTACACATTCACAGTTGCTTCGAGGTGCTGCCCTCGGGCGCGCGGGTCGAAGCCGCCGCTATATAGTGACATCCTCCTGCAATGTCGACTCCGCCCGCTATCCTGCTTCTTTCCGCCGCGCCGAAGGGCTCCGCGACGGACGCAGAACAAGTGACGATGGACCCGAACCGGGTGGAGCAGGCCCCGGCGGAGCCGCTCAGACGTGCACAGCCACCACCGCCGCGCAGTCGCCGGCCTTAACCAGCCCGGGGAAATGCCGCGCCGCAAGCATGCCCGACATTTTTGCCCGGATCTCCTGCGGAGCGACGCCGGTGCGGCCGGTGGAATGAATGCGCGCCAGCACCGAGCCTTCTTTGACGGGCTCACCGAGATCGACCATGGTTTCGATCATGCCGTCGTCTTCGGCGAACGAGAAACAATCGCCCGACGGCATGTCGAGCCACTGGGTTCGAGTCTTCTCGACCGCACCATCTACAATGCCGGCATGACGCAGCACGTTGAGAATGCCGCGCCTCGCGATCCGCACGGTTTGCGCGCGCGACGTGCCGCCGCCGCCAAGTTCGGTGCTGACGAAGACCTTGCCCATCTCCTCGGCTGCCGTGTCGTACATGCCAACGGCGTCGATCTCGATCATGCGCATCGAGAACGGAGCGGCAAAGGCCGCGACCGCGTCAAAGGCTTTCTGTTCCAGCGCCTTGTCGGGCAAAGTGTGCGCCGCGCAGAACGGCACGAAGTCCAGCGTCTTGCCGCCGGAGTGGAAGTCGAACACGATGTCGGCGCGAGGCAGCAGCTCACGTTGAAAGTAATCGGCGATCTTTTCGGTCACCGTTCCGTCCGGCCGGCCGGGAAAGCTGCGGTTCATGTTGCCCTTGTCGATCGGCGAGGTGCGCGTGCCGGCGCGGAACGCCGGATAGTTCATTGCCGGCACGATGATCACCGTGCCGCTGACTTGCCTGGGATCGAGGGTCCTGGCGAGATCGTAGAGGGCCAGCGGCCCCTCATATTCGTCGCCATGGTTGGCGCCGGACAGCAGAGCTGCCGGTCCGTTGCCGTTGCGGATGACGCAGATCGGTATCATCACCGAGCCCCACGCGGAATCGTCGCGGCTGTAGGGCAAGCGCAGGAAGCCGTGCTGGACGCCGTCGCGGTCGAAATCGACGGTCGGCGCGACCGGTGATGAGCGTAGATTCGACATCGGGCTCAATCCTTCACCACCAGCTTACGCGGCACATTGGCCAGGCACTCCACACCGGTTTCGGTGATCAGGATGGACTCGGTGATCTCCAGTCCCATCGTTTCCAGCCACAGGCCGGTCATGAAATGGAAGGTCATGCCGGGCTTGAGTTCGGTGCGGTCGCCGGGACGCAAGCTCATCGTGCGCTCGCCCCAGTCCGGCGGATAGGACAGTCCGATCGAATAGCCGGTGCGGTTGTCCTTGACGATGCCATACTTCTTCAGCACGGCGAAGAAGGCGTTGGCGATGTCCTCACAGGCGTTGCCGGGTTTGGCCGCGGCCAGCCCCGCTTCCATACCTTCCAGCGTCGCCTTCTCGGCATCGAGGAATTCCTGCGTCGGCTTGCCTAGGAAGACGGTGCGCGACAGCGGGCAGTGATAGCGGTTGTAGCAGCCGGCGATCTCGAAGAAGGTGCCCTCGTCCCGCTTCATCGGTCTGTCGTCCCAGGTCAGATGCGGCGCCGAGGCATCGGCACCCGACGGCAGCAGCGGCACGATCGCCGGATAGTCGCCGCCGATGCCATCGACGCCGCGCGTGCCGGCATCATAGATTTCGGCAACGAGATCGCATTTGCGCATGCCGACCTCGATCTTGTCGAAGATGCGCTGGTGCATCGCCTCGACGATGCGAGCCGCCTTGCGCATATAGTCGATCTCGGTCGGGCTCTTGATCGCGCGCTGCCAGTTGACCAGCGCGGTGGCATCGACAAAGCGGGCATTGGGCAAATGCTTCTGCAGCGATGCGAAGGCGGCGGCCGAGAACCAGTAATTGTCCATCTCAACGCCGACTGTCAGCTTGCCCCAGCCGCGATCCGCAAGCACGCTGGCCAAAAAATCCATCGGGTGGCGCTCGGTCGACTGCACATAGTGATCGGCATAGCCGACGATGTTATCATGCGCGAGATAGGCAGTGCGCTTGGCACCGTTGGCGTCCTGGCCACGGCCGTACCAGACCGGCTCGCCCGATGGCGGCACGATAACCGCCTGATGCACGTAGAACGACCAGCCGTCATAGCCGGTCAGCCAGGCCATATTGGACGGGTCGCTGATAACAAGAAGATCGACGCCCTTCACCTCCATGGCTTTGCGTGTCTTGGCGAGGCGATCCGCATATTCGCCGCGCGAGAATCTCAGGTTCGGTTGCATTGTTCTTGGTCCTCGTTTGTTGGGCCTTGAGCCTGTTTCAACTTCGTTGAAACCGGCCCGTCGTTCTTGTTTGGGCGTGATCTTTCGGAAAACCGGTTCCCACTTTTCCGGATCACGCCTTGGCCAGCATCAGCTTTCGAAAATGGCCCCGGAACCGGCCACCCGCGCCCGATCGCGGGCGAACGTAGCTATCGCCGTATCCTGAACGCCGGTGCCGGTCAGATCGGCGATGGTGATGTCGCTGGCCGAGCGCCGACCGTGCCGTTTACCGGCGATAATCTGGCCAAGTTCGGTCACCTCTTCCTCAGCGGCCATCACGCCCGCCGCGATGGCGTGATGCAGCTCACCCAGCCGCCGCGTCTGACGGGCGCTGTCCGCGACATAGAGATCGGCCATGCGCAGGATTGCCGGCGCGATCTCGTTCTTGTGCTCGGCGTCGGAGCCCATCGCCGTGATGTGCTGGCCGGCGGAAACGAAACCCGCCTTGATCAGCGGCTCGGTCGAAGGCGTGGTGGTGACGATGATGTCGGCGCCGACAACTGCGTTTGCCGCGTCGGGCTCGGCATGCACGAGAATGCCGAGCTTTTCGCGCAGGGCTCCGGCGGTTGCCTCGGCCTTTGCCGCATCGCGCGCCCAGATGCGCGCCTCGGTAATCGGCCGCACCAGCATCAGGGCTTCCAATTGCAACCCGGCCTGGACGCCGGCGCCGAAGATCGCGGCAACTGACGAGTCCTGCCGCGACAGATGTTTGGCGGCGACGGCGCCGGCAGCAGCGGTTCGGATATCCGTGAGATAGCCGTTGTCGAGCAGCAGTGCTTCGACCAGCCCGGTTTTGGACGACAGCAGCACCATCATGCCGTTGACGCTGGGCAGGCCGAGCTTCGGATTGTCGAAAAAGCCGGGGCTGATCTTGATGGCGAAACCGTCGATATCAGGCACGTAAGCGGTCTTCACGTCGACCTCGCCGCGATGCTCGGGAATATCGAGCCGCAGGATCGGCGGCATCGCCACCGGCAGGGTGGCAAGCGCACGGAAGGCGTTTTCGACGCAGGCGACTGCATCGAGATCGAGTGTCACGATCGCGCGCAATTCTTGCTCGGTGAGGATCGTCATCCGGCTCATGCGGCGTGCTCCTTGAGCGATGGCGCCTCGCCGCAGACGATCCTGCGGTGCGCGTCCATATCGATGTTGCGGCCGGAGAGAAGCACGACCACCGGCCCGTCCGACCTGACCTTGCCGGCGAGTAGCGCGGCGATGCCGACCGCGCCGGCGCCCTCGACGATTTCGCGTTCGCGCGCATAGGCGTGACGGATGCCGGCGGCGATCTCGTCCTCGCTAAGCAGGATGATACCATCGAGCAGGTCGCGGCACATGGCGAAGGTCAGCCGGTTGTCGAGGCCGATGCCGCCGCCGAGCGAATCCGCCAGCGTCGGCAATTCTTCCACCAGCACCGGGCGGCCGGCATCGAGGCTGGCCTTCATCGCCGCGCCACGAGCCATCGAGACACCGATGATCTTTGTGCCGGGGCTGACGCCTTTGATGGCCGCGGCAACGCCTGAGGCGAGCCCGCCACCCGACAACTGCACCAGGACGAGGGCAGCATCCGGGACCTGTTCGATCATCTCAAGCCCGAGCGTGCCTTGCCCGGCGACAATGTCGGGATGGTCGAAGGGCGGCAGCATAACCAGCCCCTCTTGCGCCACCAGCCGATCGACCTCCTGCTGGGCATCGTCCTGACTGTTGCCGATAATGCGAACCTCCGCGCCCAGCCGGCGGATCTCGTCGAGCTTGTTTTCAGGCACCAGCCGCGACATGCAGATCACCGCGCGCATGCCCTCAAGCTTCGCCGCATGCGCCAGCGCGCGGCCGTGGTTGCCGGTCGAGGCCGCGACCACGCCACGCGTCTTCTCCGCGGTGCTGAGCGAAGCGACGGCATTCGAGGCGCCGCGCAGCTTGAAGCTGCCGGTGGTCTGCCGGTGTTCGAGCTTGAGGTGGACGGGGACGCCCAGCCCTTCGGAAAGACTTTGGGACAGCACTGTCGGCGTGCGCTCGACCTTGCCGGCAATGCGCTCACGCGCGGCGCGAATGTGCTCAAGAGTGACCTGTGTCATGATCATCAATCAGGCGGCAAATGGCTGCGTCATCAGACGGCCGAATTCGGGACGCGGCGTGTCATCTCCGCACAGCCGCAGACAATTCCAGGCGGTCGCCTGGTTGCTGGTCACCACGGGACGTCCAATAGTTTTTTCCATTCCGGTGACCGCGAGGGCGCTACGCAGCGCCGTGCAGGAGACGAACAGCGCATCGGCGCTGGCGTCGATCGCCTCACGCGCCAGTTCGACGAGGGCCGCCGGTGCGATGCGCGCCATCTCGCGGTCGTCCTCGAAACCGAGGCAGGTGAAGCTGGCGATCTCGAAGCCGTGCGCCGCGAAATAGGCGGCCATCGGCCTGGATGTCTCGACCGTGTAGGGAGTGAGGATGCTGATCTTGCTTGCGCCCAGCGCACGCAGCCCGCGCACGCCCGCCATCGGCGGGGTGATTACCGGCACGGCGGGCTTTGCGACCTGGATCGCCGCCTCGATCTCGGCATCGCCGATCACCACCGAGGCCGAAGTGCAGGAATAGCAGACGGCATCGAGTGGCTCATCCGGCAGGATCAGGGCCGCGCCCGCCGTCAGCGCCGGCTGCATCTTGCGCAGGTTTTCGGGCGTCGTCGGGTTGGCATAGGGAATGCGCGCGACATAGACGCCGACGCGTTCGCTCGCCACCATGCGGCGGAAATCCGGTTCGCTGGTGTGGTCGGTGGCCAGGATGATCAGGCCGATGCGCCGCTCCAGCGGACGCGCATCCAGTGCCGGCCGTTTTGGATATACCTTGATCTCGGGCAAGGGTTTCATCGGTTACCTCTCGATCTTGCCGTAGCGGCGTTCCAGCCAGCGCAGCAACACGACCGAAAACAGACTGATGACCAGGAAGAAAGCACCGACCAGGGTGATCGGCTCGATATAGCGATAGTAGGTGTTGGCGACGCTTTTGGCCTGGTTCATCAGTTCCAGCACGGTGATCGCCGACAGCAGCGGCGTTTCCTTGAACATGGCGATAAAGTAATTGGCGAGCGCCGGAATCATCGGTGGGATAGCCTGCGGAACGATGATGTGGGTCCAGGTCTGACTGGCGCTCAAATTGCACGCCTTGGCGGCCTCCCATTGGCCGCGCGGCACATTGTCGATGCCGGCACGATACACCTCGGCCGTATAGGTGCCGTAATGCAGCCCGAGCCCGATGACACCGGCGACCAGCGGCGGCAGCAGGATGCCGATGTCGGGCAGCACGTAGAAGATGAAATAGAGCTGCACCAGCAGCGGCGTGCCGCGGATGAATTCAGCCGCCCAGCCGACCGTGCGCGACAACGCCTTGTTGGGCGAGCGGCGCGCCAGCGCAATGCCAAGCCCGACGATCGCCGCCAGCACCGAGCCGAGCAGCGTCGCCAGGATGGTGATCTTCACGCCCTGGATCAGCGTTGGCATGATTTCCCAGACGAAATTCCAATCCCATTCCATCAGTAGGCCCAATTTATCAGAAGGGAGTTGGCCATCAGGCACGCACCCCGTCGAGGCCGCGCGCCATGCGTCGTTCCAGCGAGCGCACGCCCCACGAGATGAGCAGGGCGAGGATGAAATAGATGATCAGGATGGTGGTGAACGGCACCAGGGTGTTGCCGGTCTGGGCGCGCACCACCTGCGCCTGGAAGGTCAGGTCGGTGAGCGAGATCAGCGACACCACGGCGGTCGCCTTGAGCAATTCGATGGCATTGTTGCCAAAGGTCGGCAGCATCACCAGCAGCGCCTGTGGCAGGATGATGTGGCGCATGCCTTGCCAGCGGCCGAGATTGAGCGCTGTGCAGGCCTCATACTGTTCGCGGCCGATCGACTGGATGGCACCGCGCACCACTTCGGCGGCGTAGGCGCCGACATTGAGGCCGAGCGCCAGCACGCCGGCCTGCAACGGGGTCAGCGAAATGCCGATGAAGGGCAGCACGAAATAGGCCCAGAACAACTGCACGAAGATCGAGGTGCCGCGGAAGAACTCGATGTAGGCGGTGGCCAACCAACGCAGCGCAAAGAAGCGCGACACGCGCCCCATGCCGGCGAGGAAGGCCATGATCAGCGCCAGCACCGACCCCATCAGCGTCAGCTCGATGGTGACAAGCGCTCCCTGCAATATCAGGCCGAAATAGCCGGACCACTGGGTCATTCGGTTTCCAACGTTGGGTTTAGCATCTTCTCCCCGTTTACGGGGAGAAGATGCCGGCAGGCAGATGAGGGGCGGCGCGAACTTGCGAAGGTTTGGCGCCGCCCCTCATCCGTCACTTCGTGACACCTTCTCCGCGTTGAACGGGGAGAAGGAAGAATCACTTCGCCGCGCAGAGCTTGTCGCGGCTGGTCGACATCGCGGCTGCCGCCGAGAAGCCGTAGGGCTCGATGATCTTGGCGAACTCGCCTGATTTCTTCATCTTGGCCAGTTCCACATCGAAGGCGTCGCGCAGTGCCTCGTCGCCCTTCTTGAAAGCGGCGCCGTCGCAATAGACCGGTGCGCCCTGCACCGGAGCGATGACTTCGAGGTTCGGATCGTTGGCCTTCTTGACCAGATCATTGATCGACAGGACGGGCAGCGAATAAGCGTCGATGCGGCCATCCTGGAGCATCTTCACGCCGCTCTGGCCATCCGGCACGACGATGACGCGATCGCGTGGCACGCCGGCATTGAGCGCGAGCTTCTCCTCGGTGCCGCCGCCCGGCGCGCCGATGGTCGCAGTCGTATCCTTGGCGACATCCTCATAGCTCTTGAAGCCCTTTGGATTGCCTTTCTTCACCAGCATCGCCTCGGCGTCGCACAGCACGGGTTCCGAATAGGCGACCGCAGCACAGCGCTCCGGCTTCATGAACAGGCCGGCGGTGACGACATCGAAGCGACCGGCCTGCAGGCCGGGGATCATGGCGCCATATTCGGAGATCGAAGCGGCAACGTCGGCGACGCCGAGCCGCTTGAATATCTCGCGGGCCACATCAGGCGCGGCACCCGAAACCTTGCCGTCGGCGGCGACCGCCGTATAGGGCGGCTCGTTGGCGATGGCGAGGCGGGCGAAACCTTGCGCCTTGAGCTGCTCGAGCTTGCTGTCATCGGCCGAACCGGGGATCGAGGCGGCCAGCACCGCCGTCAGTGCAAGACCGGCAACGCCGGCCAGAATGCCAAGTTTGTTCATTGTTCCCAACTCCTTGTTTCTTGTCTTGCTTTGTTGCATGGCGGCCCTCGCCGCCTCGGGACGACTTCGTCGCCCTGGGCATTGCGGTCAGACCCGATGTCCGGCCGCGATGATCTTCTTCAGGAAACCTTGCGTGCGCTCCTGCTTGGGATTGCGGAAAATCTCGTCCGGTTTGCCTTCTTCGACGATCCTGCCGCGATCGAAGAACAGCACCCGGTCGGCGAAATCATGGGCAAAGCCCATCTCGTGGGTGACCAGCAGCATGGTCATGTCGGTCTCGGCGGCGAGCTTGCGCATGACGTTCATCACCTCCTCGACCAGCTCTGGATCGAGCGCCGACGTCACCTCGTCGAACAGCATGATCTTCGGCGACAGCGCCAGCGCCCGAGCGATCGCCACGCGTTGCTTCTGCCCACCGGACAGCTGCGCCGGCATGTTCTTGGCCTTGTCGGCCATGCCGACCATTTCGAGCAGTTCCATCGCCCGCTTTTCGGCGGCGGCACGCGGCGTGCCCTTGGTCAGCATCGGCGCCAGCGTGACATTGTCCATGACGCACTTGTGCGGAAACAGGTTGAACAGCTGGAACACCATGCCGATCTTCTGGCGCATCCTTGTCAGATGCCGCTCATCGGCGGGCAACAGCTGGCCATTGCGCTCCATGTGATAGAGCTGCTCGCCGTCGATCTGGATATGACCGCCATCGATGCGCTCCAGCGTCATCAGGATGCGCAGGATCGTCGTCTTGCCCGAACCCGATGGGCCGATCAGTGCCAGCTTCTCGCCGGGCATGACTTGCATCGACAGGCCGTCCAGCACCTTGAAGCTGCCGAAGCTTTTCGAGATGCTGTCGATCTTGATGATGGGCGCTGGTGCGGACAAATCTATTTCCCCGTGCTGGAGAAGCTTATGCCCCTTAACGATGCGGAACGCGCCAAATCATGTCAATTGGGAAAATAATATCATGACAATTATTCTGATTCCGCACAATTTCCGGGCAAACCGGACCTAGATTGCGAGCAGCAGATGCTCCGGATCGCCAAGCAGCAGCTTGGTGACAACGCCGAGGCCGGCGCGCAGTTCCCCCTCGGTGGTCGAACCCAGCGAGATACGCACCGCCGGATGCCAGGGCGCACCCGAAATACGGAAGGATGTTCCGGGCGCGATAGCCACGCCTTGCAGGCGGGCCTGGGCGACAAAGCTTTCCTCGGCACGGTCCGCGGGCAGTTGAAGCCAGACATGCAGCCCGTCTCGCCGGGCGCGATAGTCGACCCCCGCCAGCACCTGCGCTGCAATATCCTGCCGGCGCCGCAAAGCCGCGCGCTGCCAGTGGACAAGCTCCATCGCCGTGCCGTCGGTCACCCATTTGGTGGCGATCTCGGCCACCAGCGGCGTCGCCATCCAGTTCGAAACCAGATGCCGGTTGGCGACGGCGGCGACGTAGCGGTCGGGTGCGGCCAGATAGCCGATGCGCAGGCCGGGCACGGTGATCTTGGTGAAGGAGGTGACGTAGAGCGTACGCTCCGGCGCGAACGCGGCAACCGGCGGCGGCCGGTCTTCGACCAGCGGACCCAGCACATCGTTCTCGATGATGGCGATATCGTGCTTGCGCGCGACCGCCGCGATCTCTTCTCGCCGCCGCGCATCCATCAGCGTCGCCGTCGGATTGATGACCGAGGGCTGCACGAAGACCGCGCGGATGTCGGAAAGCCGGCAGGCCTCGTCCAGCGCTTCCGGAATCAGGCCGTTGTCGTCGATCGGCAGGCCTTCCAGGTTGAAGCCGAGATAGCGTGCCAACGGCACCAGCGTATGGTGGCCGATCGCCTCCGTGGCGACCGTAGAGCCCGGCGGCGCGACGCTCATCAGCGCCACTGTCATGCCGGCGGTGGCGCCGTTGGTCAGGCTGACGTTCTGCGGCGATGCATCGAGGCCGCACAGTCTCAACCATTCGACCGCCACCGCGCGGTGGCGGGGAAACACCATGTTGGGCCGGAACGAAAGTGCTGAACTCGACGGCAGGTTCTCAGCCAGCCATCCCAGTGCCTGCTTCAGCCGCTCAAGATGCATCGGCTCGCAGACCGGTTTCAGGATCGAAAGGTCGATGACTTCACCGAGCCGCTCCGGCAGATAGGGCGGCTCGGGCTCGCGGCGCTGCGTCTGGACGAAGCTGCCGCGGCCGATCTCGCCCGAAATCAGGCCGCGGCGGATCAGTTCCTCATAGGCGCGGCTAACCGTCTGCACCGAAAGCTTGAGGTCGTCGGCCAGCCTGCGATGGGTCGGCAACCGCGCGCCATTGGCAAGGCGTCCGTCATGGATGGCGCGCGCGAACTGGTCGGCCAGCGACTGATAGGCCGGCCGCCGGATAAGCGCGGGATCGGGTTGCCACAATGTCATGACTTATTAGAGATCGAAATCAGTGCAATTGACAATCGAAATAATGCGCCGTCATGGTACTCGGACGAAAAAGTGAGCCCTGATGACATCAGCAAAACTCGACCCGATCGACCTGAAAATCCTCGACGCCATCCAGCGCGACGGACGCATCACCAAGCTGGCGCTGGCCGAGCAGGTCGGCCTGTCTCCGACGCCGTGCTGGATGCGGTTGCGCAAGCTGGAAAAGGCCGGCATCGTCTCGGGCTATCACGCCAGGATCGCCATGCGCGTCGTGGCACCCGTTGCCACCGTGCTGATGGAGGTGACGCTGGCAAACCACCGCCAGGCCGATTTCGACCGCTTCGAGCGCGTTATACGCGATGTTCCCGAGATCGTCGCCTGCTGGTCTGTCGGCGGCGGCGTCGACTATCTGTTGAAGGTAATGGCGCGCGACATCGACGCCTATCAGCGGCTGGTCGATCGCTTGCTGGACCGCGAGATCGGCATCGATCGTTACTTCACCTACATCGTCATCAAGACCGTGAAGGACGAGGTGGCGCTGCCCCTCGCAGAGCTTTTGCCGGCGTCGTCATAGGAGCGGAGAGATTCTCTCGCCGGGCAACCCGATAGAGAGAGTCTCTCTACGCCAGGACTTCCAAACAGCCTCTCTATCTGCATCGGGCGGATAGTCTTCCCGCATCAGTCCGAACCGGGAGGCTTTGACCATGTCCGCGCATTTCGCCCGCTCGCATCGCCATGAAGCGCTCGACGGCCTCGCCGACCGCCGGCTGCTGCGCGAACTGGCCTATGTCGATGGCCACTGGACCGCAAGCGAGGCTGCCGAAAGCTTCGAGGTCACCGATCCGGCCACCGGCACGACCGTCGCTTTCGTCGCCGCGCTCGATGGCCGGCAGACGACAAAGGCGATCGATGCCGCGGCGCGTGCCTTCCCGGCCTGGCGGGCGCTGTTGCCGCAGGAGCGCTCGAAAATTTTACGAAAATGGTTCGAGCTGATCGTCGGCGCCAAGGATGATCTGGCTCTGCTGATGACGCTTGAACAGGGCAAGCCTCTGCAGGAATCGCTGGGCGAGATCGACTACGCCGCCTCCTTCGTCGAATGGTATGCCGAGGAAGCAAAACGCGTGAACGCCGAGAGCGTCACCAGCCATCTGCCGAACGCCGAGATGATGGTGCGGCGCGAGCCGCTCGGCGTCGTCGGCGTCGTCACGCCGTGGAATTTTCCGTCGGCCATGCTGACCCGTAAGGCGGCCGCCGCCCTTGCCGCCGGCTGCACCATCGTCGCGCATCCGTCCTCGGAAACGCCGCTGTCGGCGCTGGCGCTGGCCGAACTCGGCGAACGCGCCGGCCTGCCCGTGGGCGTCTTCAACATCGTCACCGGCAAGGCTTCGGCGATCGTCGGCCGGATGTGCGAAGATCCGCGCGTGCGTGCCATGAGCTTCACCGGCTCGACCGAGATCGGCCGGCTGATCGCCGCCCAGAGCGCGCCGACCATGAAGCGGCTGGTGATGGAGCTTGGCGGTCATGCCCCGCTGATCGTCTTTGCCGATGCAGATCTGGACAAAGCGGTTGATATCGCCATCGACGCTAAATTCGCCACGTCGGGCCAGGACTGCCTCGCCGCCAACCGCATCTACGTCCAGCGTCCGATCTACGATCGGTTCTGCGCCGCCTTCGCCAAGCGCATCGAGACGCTGCGGACCGGCAATGGCCTAGCCGAGAAGATTAACATCGGGCCGCTGATGCATGAGCGCGCCATCAAGAAGGTGGAGGAACAGGTCGCCGATGCCATCGCTCACGGCGCGCGCTGCCTCACCGGCGGCAAGCGGCACCAGGCCGGCCCGCTGTTCTACCAGCCGACGCTGCTGGCCGATGTCAGTGACGAAGCGCTGATCATGCGCGAGGAGACGTTTGGCCCGGTTGCCGCCGTGACGCCGTTCGACAGCGAGGATGACGTGATCGCCCGCGCCAACGCCACCGAGTATGGCCTCGTCGCCTATGTCGTGACCGAGAATGGTGGCCGGCAGCAGCGCATGGGCCGCGCGCTCGACTACGGCATGGTCGCCATCAACCGCGTCAAGATCACCGGCGCGCCGATCCCGTTCGGCGGCGTCAAGCAATCGGGCATCGGGCGCGAAGGCTCGCGCCACGGGCTCGAAGCCTTCACCGATCTGAAGTATCTCTGTCTGGACGTCGCCTAGGTTCGTCCTGCCATCCCTCAAGGAGTTAAAAAATGCTCGACCAGTCCAACGAACTCGCCGCCTGGGATCGCGACCACTTCTTCCATCCCTCGACCCATATGGGCACGCATGCGCGGGGCGAAAGCCCGACACGCATCATGGCCGGCGGTGAAGGCGTCACCGTGTGGGACAACAATGGCAGGAAGAGCCTCGATGCCTTCGCCGGGCTCTATTGCGTCAATGTCGGCTACGGCCGCCAGAAGATCGCTGACGCCATCGCCGCCCAGGCGAAGAACCTCGCCTATTACCACGCCTATGTCGGCCACGGTACCGAGGCCTCGATCACGCTGGCCAAGATGATCATCGATCGCGCGCCGCAGGGCATGTCGCGGGTCTATTTCGGCCTCTCCGGTTCGGATGCCAACGAAACCAACATCAAGCTGATCTGGTACTACAACAACGTGCTCGGCCGGCCGGAGAAGAAGAAGATCATTTCGCGCTGGCGCGGCTATCACGGCTCGGGCGTGATGACGGGATCGCTGACCGGGCTCGACCTGTTCCACAACGCCTTCGACCTGCCGCGCGCGCCGATCCTGCACACCGAGGCACCCTACTACTTCCGCCGCGCCGACCGCTCGATGAGCGAGGAGCAGTTTTCGCAGCATTGTGCCGACAAGCTCGAGGAGATGATCCTGGCTGAGGGCCCGGAAACCGTCGCTGCCTTCATCGGCGAGCCGATCCTGGGCACCGGCGGCATCGTGCCGCCGCCGGCCGGCTATTGGGAAAAGATCCAGGCGGTGCTTAAGAAGTACGACGTGCTGCTGGTCGCCGACGAAGTGGTGACGGGCTTCGGCCGACTGGGCACCATGTTCGGCTCCGACCATTACGGCATCAAGCCGGACCTGATCACCATCGCCAAGGGCCTGACCTCGGCCTATGCGCCGCTGTCGGGCGTCATCGTCGCCGACAAGATGTGGCAGGTGCTGGTTGAGGGCTCCGACAAGCTCGGTTCGCTCGGCCATGGCTGGACCTATTCGGCACATCCGATCTGCGTTGCCGCCGGTGTGGCCAATCTCGAGCTGATCGACGAGATGGATCTTGTGACAAATGCCAAGGAGACGGGCGCCTATTTCCGCGCCGAGCTGGCCAAGGCGGTCGGCGGCCACAAGCATGTCGGTGACGTCCGCGGCGACGGCATGCTGGCAGCGGTGGAATTCGTTGCCGACAAGGACGACCGGGTGTTCTTCGACGCTTCGCAGAAGATCGGACCGCAGGTGGCAACAGCGCTTGCCGCAAGCGGCGTCATCGGCCGCGCCATGCCGCAGGGCGACATTCTTGGCTTCGCGCCGCCGCTCTGCCTGACCCGCGAGGAAGCCGACATCGTCGTGTCGAAGACCGCCGATGCGGTCAAGAGCGTGTTTGCCAATCTCTGAGATCGACTATGAATGCCATGACCAGAACCCTCCCCGCCACCATGGCCGCCGTGCTGCTTGTCGGGCACGGCGGGCCGGAAAAACTCGTCTACCGCAGCGATGTGAAAGTGCCCGCGCCTGCGCCAGGTGAAGTGCTGGTCAAGGTCAGCGCTTGCGGCATGAACAACACCGATGTCTGGGTGCGCCAGGGCGCCTATGGCACGGAAGAGAATGCGGCTGCCGTGTCGACATGGCGGCGCCAGGGCAACACGCTTGTTTTCCCGCGCATCCAGGGCACCGACACCGTCGGTACCATCGCCGCCGTCGGCGAAGGTGTGTCGCCGGAGCGTATCGGCGAACGGGTGATGGTCGATTTCTCCATCTACAATCGCGACGACGATTCGCTCGCCGACATCGACTATATGGGCCACGGCCGCGACGGCGGCTATGCCGAATACCAGGCCGTGCCGGCCGAGAATGCGCATGTCGTCGATACCGACATGAGCGACGTCGAACTCGCCACCTTCTGCTGCGCTTACCTGACCGGCGAACAGATGCTGGAGCGCGCCGGCTTGAAGGCCGGCGAGCGCGTGCTGGTCACCGGCGCCTCGGGCGGCGTCGGTTCCGGCATCGTGCAACTGGCACGGGCGCGCGGCGCCATTCCCTATGCCGTCGTCGGCAAGGGCAAGGAACAGGCGGTGCTGGACATCGGCGCCGAGGCGGTCATCACCCGTGGCGTCGCAGACCTGCCGCAAGCCGTGATTGAAGCGACCGGCGGCCAACCGATCGACGTGGTGGCCGACCTGGTCGGCGGCGCGATCTTCAACGATCTCTTGCGTATTCTCAGGCCCGAAGGCCGCTACACCACCGCCGGGGCGATTGCCGGTCCGGTCGTGCAGCTCGATCTCAGGACCATGTATCTCAAGCAGTTGCAGTTGCATGGTTCGAGCCAGGGCACGCGCGCGGATTTCCGTCGTATCGTTGGTTACATCGAGGCGAAGAAAATCCGGCCGCTGGTCGGTGGCGTCTACAAGCTCTCCGATTTCCACCATGCGCAGGCGGATTTCATTGCCAAGGATTTCGTCGGCAAGCTGGTGGTGGTGCCGGATGCCATGTGGGGTTCGGCTGGCTGAACACTCTATGCCTCAACCCTGCTGGGCCGCCCTCAACAGCATGCCGAACAGATCTCGCGGTTCGTCGGGGTCGGCCAGCATGTCGAGTTCCTGGTAGAGGCCGGTCGAGCGCAGTTGATCCCTGACATAGCGCAACGCCGAAAAATCCTCGATGGCGAAGCCGACCGAATCGAACAGCGTGATCTGGCCGGAATCGCGCCGGCCTTGCACGGCGCCTGACATCACCTGCCACAACTCGATCACCTCATGATCCGGCGCAAGCTGCTGGATCTCGCCCTCGATACGGGTCTGCGGCGGGTATTCGACGAAGATGTCTGAGCGCAGCAGGATATCGCGATGCAATTCGGTCTTGCCGGGGCAGTCGCCGCCGACCGCGTTGATGTGCACGCCGGAGCCGACCATGTTGTCGGTGAGGATAGTGGCGTACTGCTTGTCGGCGGTGACGGTGGTGATGATGTCAGCCCCTTCGACCGCCTCCTGCGCGGTGCCGCAAGCGACCATGTCGAAGCCGAGACCGGCGAGATTGCGGATGCATTTTTCGGTGGCCGTGCGGTCGATATCGTAAAGCCTCAGCCTGTCGACGCCGAGCAGCGCCTTGAAGGCCACCGCCTGGAATTCGGCCTGGGCGCCGTTGCCGATCAGCGCCATGCAGCTGGAGCCGGCCGGCGCCAGATACTTCGCGGCCAGAGCCGACATCGCCGCCGTGCGCAGCGCCGTCAGGATGGTCATTTCGGACAGCAATACCGGGTAGCCATTGTGGACGTCGGCGAGCATGCCGAAGGCGGTCACGGTCTGGCGTCCCTCGCGCATGTTCTTGGGATGGCCGTTGACATATTTGAAGCCGTAGACCTCGCCGTCGCTGGTCGGCATCAGTTCGATGACACCCTCGGCGCTGTGCGAGGCGACGCGCGGCGTCTTGTCGAACAGCTCCCAGCGGCGGAAATCATTCTCGATGTAGCCGGCGAGTTCGACGAGGAAGCGTTCGACGCCGATCTTCAGCACCAGCTTCATCATATGATCGACGCTGACGAAGGGCACGATGTTGAGATTGGGGATCATTTTTCTTTTCCTTGCCGCATGCAGGCGGTCAGTCCTGGCGATGCGCGTTGTGCGCCTTCATCATCGTTGCCAGCGCCGGATCGTTTTGCTCCAGCACCCTGATGGCTCCGCCTGTGTCGTAGAGGCGCTCATCCTGGCCCATCTTGAACTTGGCTTCGAGCCGCCCGATCGGCAGGTCAAACCCTATGATACCAGGTATGCGCCGCTCCATGCCGCCTGGTCCGAGCTCACGCATGCGCCAGCGATCGTCGCGATCCTTCTCCAGCACATCGACAAGCTGCAGGAGATGCCGGGCGGTGCCGTGATCGTCGAGCGGCACCGGATGCCCATGACAATGCACGACGGCAAAGTTCCAGGTCGGCGCGCTGTCGCGCACCGGATTGCGCGGATACCAGGACGGCGAGATGTAGCCATGCGGGCTGTGGAAGACAGTGATCGTCTCCCTGCCTTCGCTGATCAAGGTGCTGTGCGGATTGGCCCGGGCGAGATGCGAGATCAGCGTTCCATTTTCACCCCGCGCGCGATCGAGCACGAAGGGAAGATGAGAGACGACAAGGCCCTGCGGTCCCGCTGTCACCACCGTGGCAAAGGCCGCGGCCTCGATCAGGCCGAACACCTCGTCGCGCGACAGTGGCACGAACTCGGGCTTGGTATACATCAGGTCAGCTTCGCTGGGCGCGAACTGCCGGGATCAGGCCTTGCGGACGAACCAGCAGCACGGCGATGACGCCCGACAGCACGATGGCGTCGCGATAGGGCGCGATCGCTCCCGGCAATGTCGCTTGCAGCAGCACCTCGATGATGCCGAGCAGGAAGCCGCCGGCGACAGCACCGGGCAAGCTGCCGAGCCCGCCGACGACGGCGGCGATAAACGCCTTCAGCACCGGCGTGAAACCCATCAGCGGGTCGACCGAGGCACGCTGCGCCACCCACAGCATGGCCGCCAGCCCGGCGAGCAGGCCGGAGAGCAGGAAGGCGGTGGCGATGATGCGGCTGGCCGGAATGCCCATCAGGCGCACGACGTCGAAATCCTCCGCTGCGGCACGCATCGCCGTCCCGGTCACCGAGCGGCGCAGGAAGACTTCCAGCGCAATCAGCGCCAGTGCGGAGACGACGATGGAGATGCTGGGACCGACGCCGATGGTGAAATCGCCGAAGGAGAAAGCGCCGGTCATCCAGCCAGGCATGGCGACAGCCTGCGGCCGCGCCGAGATGCCGTTCTGGAAGACGACCTTCAGCAGGCTGGAGACAGCGAAGCTGGTCAGCAACAGACTGGTGACGCTGGCGCCGCGCATCGGCCTGAACGCGATGCGCTCCATGGCGACAGCGGCGAGCGCGCCGCAGGACACGGCGACAAGCACGGCTACGGGGAACGGAAAGCCAAGCACCAGCGAGGCGAGCAGCGCATAGCCCGACAGCGTCATCAGCTCGCCATGGGCGAAGTTGATCAAGCCGACGATGGAAAAGACGATCGCCAGCCCGAGCGCCAGCAGCGCATAGACGCCGCCGAGGCTCACCGCATTGATGATCTGCTGCGCGATCATGCTTCTAAGCTCCCAGATAGGCCTGGCGGACGAGGTCCGAAGAGGCGAGTTCTTTTGCCGTGCCCGACAGCACCACTTCGCCATTGGCGAGCACGACGGCGCGGTCGGCGATTTCGAGCGCCAGCGCCACATTCTGTTCGACCAGAAGGATGGTCAGGCCCTTGCGGCGCAGTTCGGCGATCAGGTCGAAGACGGTGTCGATCAGTTGCGGGGCAAGGCCGAGCGAGGGCTCGTCGAGGAGGATCATGCGCGGCTTGCCCATCAGCGCGCGGGCGATGGCCAGCATCTGCTGTTCGCCGCCCGACAGATTGCCGCCCTTGACGCGGTGGTAGCGGCGCAGGATCGGGAACAGCTCCAGCATCTCCTCTTCGCGCAGCCGTGCCTCGGCCGCCGGCTGATGCACCGCGCCGCCGAGACGCAGATTGTCGGCCACCGTCAGGCTGGCGAAGATGCGGCGGCCTTCCGGAACCAGCGCGACGCCCTTGCGGGCGATCGCCTCCGGCGCCAGGCCGGTGATGTCGACACCGTCGAAGACCACCTTGCCGGACGCCGCCGGCACCAGCCCGGCGACGGCGCCGAGCGTCGAGCTCTTGCCGGCACCGTTGGCGCCGACCAGGGCGATGATCTCGCCGCTGTCGACGGCGAGGTCGACGCGGCGCACCGCCTCGACCTCGCCGTACCGGATTTTCAGGGCTTCGACGCTCAGCATGACATCACGGCGCCGGAACGTCGGCGGCTTCGGGGATCAGGGTCTCGACATGCTTGCCTTCGCCGCCCTCGTAGCGCATCAGCGCCACTGGCCGCAGCGGCATGCGGTCGGTGCCGGCATAGGTGATCTTGCCGGTGATGCCCTCGAAATCCTTGAGGCCGGCGATGGCGTCGCGGATCGCCTTCGGGTCGTCGGAGCCGGCCGTCTTGACCGCCTGGTCGAGGATCAGGCCGATCTCGTAGCCATTGACCTCATAGGTCGATTCCGGCGCATGGCCGGCATATTTGGTGAAGGCGGCGTTGAAGGCTTCGAGCTTGCTGCCCGGCTCGGCATAGCCGGCCGCGGTGTAGACGATGCCGTCGACCAATTTGCCGAGCGCCTTGATGGTCGGCGTACCGATGGCATCGGCTCCATAGACCGGGATGGTGACGCCGGCGCCGCGCAATTGCTGGATGAAGGCTGGGAAATCGGGCTCATAGGCCGCCGTCATGATCAGGTCGGGCTTATCGGCCAAGCCCTTGATGTTGGTGATCTCGGCGGAAAAGTCGGGCTGGCCCATGCTGAAAGTGCCGCGGCCGACAATGGTGCCGCCCTTCTTCTCGAACACCTTGCCGAAATATTCCGGCAGATTGGCGGTGTAGGTGGAGTCCGGCGAGGTCAGCAGGAACACCTTCTTCTTGCCTTCGGAGACGGCGAAGTCGGCAACCGCCGTCGCCTGTACATTGTCGGCGGGATAGGTGCCGAACATGACATCGCCGACCGCGCCGGTGAGCACCGGGGCGGAGCCGCACAGCGTCAGGGTCGGAATGCCGAGAGGCTGGGTCAGCTGGCCGGCGGAAATCGAGGGATCGGCATCGCACGGCGTGATCATGATCTTGGCGCCGGCATCGATCAGCTCCTGCGCGACCGTGGCGGTCTGCGCGGTGTCGGAGCGGGTGTCCTTGATCAGCAGCTTGACGGTGTATTTGCCGCCGAACCCGCCCTTGGCGTCGAGTTCGTCGAGCGACATGCGCAGGCCGGCAAGTGCCGGCTGGTCGTAAGGGGCAAGACCGCCTGTCTGCGCGGTCGCGGCACCGATGATGATCTCCTCGGCGCTGGCCGTCGAAATGGTGGCGATGCCGAACACGGCAGCGCAGAAGGCGGCGCGATGGAGGCGATAGAGGCTTGGCATGTCGGTTCTCCTTCTGGATTTTTGTCGTTGGTCGTTGCGGTCTATGCGGTCTGGTTTTCAGGCGTTGCGGTCTTGGCGAGCGCCGTGCGGCTGCCGAGATAGGCGGCGATCACGGCGGGGTTCTTCTGAACGTCGCCCGGCGTACCGTCGGCGATGACGCGGCCATGATCGATGACGACAATGCGTTCGCACAGGTTCATCACCAGCCTCATGTCGTGCTCGATCAGGACGACGCCGATGCGGCGCTCGGTGCGGACTGTCGAGAGGATGGAAACCAGTTCGGCGGTCTCGACGGCGTTCATGCCGGCGGCCGGCTCGTCCAGCAGCAGGAAGCGCGGCTTCAACGCCAGCGCACGTGCCACTTCCAACCGGCGTCGCTGGCCATAGGCAAGCCTGGCGGCCGGCTGATCGGCAAATCTCTCCAGCCCCATGCGCGCAAGTTCACCCATTGCCGCCGCCTCGGCATGGACGAGATCAGGCTCTACCTGGCGTGCGGCGACGACGACGTTTTCCAGCACCGTCATGTGCGGGAAGACGCGGATGTTCTGGAAGGTGCGGGCAACGCCGGAGCGCGCGAAGCGGAAGGCAGAAGCCTGCCGCACCGCGCCACCCACCGACACGGTACCGGCACTTGGCTTGACATCACCGGCCAGCATGTTGAGCAGCGTCGTCTTGCCAGCGCCATTGGGGCCGATGATGCCGGTGATGCTGTCGGTTTGGAAATTCAGGCTGACGTCATCGACGGCGACGACACCGGCATAGCGACGCGACAGATGATCGGCGCTGAGCCGATCGCTTTCGACATGCCGAGGCGGCGCGGCCGAAGCCGTTACCGCCTGACGTCCGGGCCGGCGCAGCAGGTTCAATTCACGCTCGCCGAACAGACCGGTTGGGCGCCGCCAGATGACCAGGATCATGGCGATGGCGAGCACGCCCTGGGTCAGGCCGAACAGGACGGGCAGATGCAGGCCGAGCACCTCGCCGCCGCCTTCGAAGCGGCGCACCACCTCGATCAAGACGATGGTGACGATGACGCCGGCGAAGGCGCCGAGCGAAGAGCTCATGCCGCCGACGATCAGCATGGCAAGCATGGTGAAGCCGAGGTCGAAGTAGAAATCACGCGGCGAAAAGGCGCCAAGGAATTGCGCCATCATGGCGCCGGCGGCCATGGCGGCGACGACACCCGCCACCCAGGCGGCCAGCCGCGCCGTCCGCTGGTCGACGCCGACGGCGGCGGCACCGCGCTCGTCATTGGCGGCAGCGCGTGTGGCTAGGCCGAAGGACGTTTCGCGAAACAGCCTCGCTGCCACCAGCGCCACCGAAGCGATGGCCGCGGCCGTCCACAGCCCGACCTCGCGCGGCACGCCGTAGAAAGGCTGGCTGCCACGGGTGATCTCGCGCCCGGCGACCAGCAGCGTGTAGACGATGATCAGCATGGCAAGCGTGGCGATCGAGGCGCTCGACCCGGAAAGCCTGAGCAGTGGCGTGCCGGTCAACAGGCCGATGACGACAGCCAAAACCAGGACAACGGCCAGCGCCGCGAAGAAGGAGAGTTGGTGGCCGGCGAGGAACTGCGGCAGGTCGCGCAGTGCCGTTCGCTGCAATGCAGCGGGCATGGTGAGAATACCAGTGGCGTAGGCGCCGAGGCCGACAAAGGCCGCCTGGCCGAACGAGACGATGCCGCTGTTGCCGGAGAAGATCTGCAGGCCAAGCACCGCCGTCAGCATGATCGCAGCATAGGTGACGACGCGCTGCATGGCGGCGCCGCCGAAGATGAAGGCGGCAAGCGCCACCAGCAACAGCACCGCGACCATGCACAGGGCATCGGCCGTGGCGTTGCGGAACGCGGCCGGCATGAAGCCGGAACTCTTGCTCTCGCTCGTCGTCACCGACGCCATCACGCGGCCCTGAAGCGATCGGGTGAAAACGGGGCCAGGATCGGTTGCGCGCCTTCGGTGACCAGCCTGGCCACCGCCTCGCCGACTGCCGGCCCGGTCTTGAAGCCGTGGCCGGAAGACCCCGCCGAAACGACCAGCCCTTCGACATCAGGCATGGCGCCGATGACCGGCAGATCGTCGGGGCTCATGTCGTAGAGACCGGCACAGCCCGGCCGGATGCCAAGCTCGGCCATGGCCGGCACGCGGCTGGCGAAGGTCTCCAGGATCTCGACCGATTCCTGCTCCTCGACACCTTCCATGTAATCATCGGGATTTTCGACGAAGCGTGGACGGCCTGCATGTTCGTGGCGCAGGCCGGTGCCGCCGCCGGCCCAGGTCCCGGCGAGGATGACGCCGTCATTGTCTGGCCGCGCATAGTTGCAGGAAATGTCGTCGCACCAGGCGAACGGCATGACCTGCCTTGCCTTGCCGGCAGCGTCGAGCACGGCCATCGGATGGCGCTCGACATGCAGCGGCAGATCGAGGCCGACCGTCGCCAGCAGCCGGCGCGTCCACGGCCCGGCGGCCAGGACGACGGTATCGGCCTCCAGCATCGTTCCATCGGTCAAGATGACACCCGTGATGCGGTCGCCCTGCCGCTGGAGGCTCTCGACCAACGTGTTCTGCATGATCCTGGCACCACTGGCGCGGGCGGCACGGGCAATAGCATTGGTGGCGCCGAAGGCATCGGCATAGCCATACTCGGGTTCCCACAGCGCCAGCGCGACATTGTCCAGGGCAAAGCCCGGTGCGGCATCGGCAAAGGCCTGCGGCGACAATGTCTCGATGCGCGCGCCCTCGCCGCGGATGCGTTCGGCTGCCGACGTCCAGCTCGCCTTGTTGTCGTTGCCGCAGACCCACATCATGCCGATTTCGGTGACAAAGGATCCTTCGCCAGCGATTTCGGGCAGCGACACCAGGATCTCTCGGCCACGGATGGATAGCTGCGACAATTCCGGCATCAGGTAGAAGGCGTGCAGCAGCGCCGACGATCTGCCCGACGGGCCGCCGGCGGGATGGGTCTGCTCGACCAGCGTGACCTTCACACCGGCTTTGGCCAGATCATAGGCCGCGCTCGATCCGACAATACCGGCACCGACGACGATGACGTCGCTTCCATTTCGCATGGCTGTTCCCCACAGTCTCTTGGCTGCTTTTCGACAAGGTAGGGCCAGCGATCGCGCAATGTCAACATCTCTTCATTGTTGACCGAGATTTAAATCTCTGTAATAAACTCGACAAAACAAGAGAACACGGATTCCGGGGAGGCCCATGGCGATACGCGATGTTCTGATGCGCGGGGATCTTGCGCTGACGCCGTCGGAGGAGAAGATCGTCCGACTGCTGTTGACGGACTATCCGACCTCCGGCCTCGGTACCGCCTCATCGCTCGCCCGGCGCGCTGGCGTCAGCGATCCAACCGTGGTGCGGCTGGTGATGAAGCTCGGCTATGAAGGGTTTCCGGATTTCCAGGCGAGGCTTCTGGCCGAAGTCGAGGCAAGACTGCACTCGCCGCTGCTGATGATGGAGGCCAAGCGGCAGAGCGGTTCCAACGACAGCGCCGTGCTGGCCTATCTCGATAGCGTCACCACGGCCTTGCAGAAAGCCACCGCCGCGACACCCGTCCAGACTTACGAGCGGGCGGCCCGCTTGCTGATGGAGGCCAAGGGCGAGGTCGTGCTGGTTGGCGGCCGGTTCAGCCGCCACATCGCCGGCATGCTGGCCGGCTATCTCGTGCAGTTCCGCTCCGGGGTTCGCGATCTCGGCGTGCTCTCTCCGCAGATCTTCGACACGCTGGCCGACCTCGGCCGGCGCGACGTGCTCGTCGTCTTCGACTACCGCCGCTACCAACTCGATGTGATGGCCTATGCAAAACAGGCGGCGGCGCTCGATCTGCGCATAGTCCTGTTCACCGACCAATGGCTGTCGCCGATATCAGATCTCGCCGAAGTCACCATCGTCAGCCCGCTCGAAGTCGCCTCACCTTACGACACGCTGGCGCCGGCGATCGCACAGATGGAAGCGTTGGTCGCCCATATCGTTTCGACGCTGGGCGACGAGGCCCGCGCCCGCATCGAGCGACTCGAAAAGGTGCGGCATGCCAATGCCGTGACGCTCGACAGCGAACCGCAAGAGAACGGCGCGCGCAAGACACCCGGCCCCCGCAAGACACCGGGACCCAAATCAGCAAAGCAGGACGACAAAGCATGACCCAGGCCCTACCCAAACGAGACGAAGCCTTCCGTGCCGGCGAAACGGCACTGCTGCTCGTCGACATGCAGCGCATCTGGCTGGAGCCGGGCGCCGATCCGTCGCATCCGGAACGTGGCCCCGATCATTATTTTTACCGGCAGACATCCTCGCAGACGATCCCCAACCAGGAGCGCCTGCTGGCGGCGGCGCGGGCCAATGGCGTCGAGGTGCTGCACACCATCATTCAGAGCCTGACCGAAGACGGCCGTGAGCGCTCGCTCGACCACAAGCTGACACCGATCCATGTTGCGCCCAGTCTCCCCGAAGGACTGCCGGTGGCATCGCTGGCGCCGGTTGGCGACGAGATCATGCTGCCGAAGACGTCGTCGGGCATCTTCAATTCGACCAATGTCGACTATCTCCTCAAGAACCTCGGCATCCGCTATCTCGTCGTGGTCGGCGTGCTGACCGATCAATGCGTCGACATGGCGGTGCGCGACGGCGCCGACCGCGGCTATCTTGTCACCTGCGTATCGGATGCCTGCGCCACCATCACCCAGGAACGCCACGACATCGCGCTCAAGGCCTTCGGCGGCTACTGCTGGGTGGCCGACACCGACACGGTCGTCGACCGCTTCAACGCTTTGGGAAAACCGGCATGACGTCGACTGTCGAGCCTCTGGTTGCCGTCGTCACCACGGATCTCTCCGCCGTCACGCGGGGCCGTTTCGTTGCCGAAAGCAAGTTGCAGAAGACCGCCACGACCGGCGTCGGTTGGCTGCAGGCCAATCTGTCGCTGACACCGTTCAACTCGATCGTCGATCCCAACCCCTGGGGCTCGTCGGGCGACCTGCGGCTGATCCCCGATCTCGAAGCGCGCTTTCGCACGACACGCACCGGATCGGCAACGCCATTCGATATGGTCGCCGGCGACATCGTCGAGCTCGACGGCAGCCCATGGCTCGGCTGCACCCGCACGATGCTCAAAGACGCGCTGGCCGATTTGAAAGCCGCAACCGGCCTGTCGGTCATCGCCGCCTTCGAGCATGAATTCAACGTCGCCGACGGCGGCTTCGCACAGGCGCATTCAATGTCTTTCGCCGCACTGCGCCGCGCCGATCCTTTCGCGCCGAATCTGATGGCCGCGCTCGAGGAAGCCGGCGTCGTGCCCGAGGTGGTCATCGCCGAATTCGGCGACGAGCAGTTCGAGGTGACGCACGAGCCGGCGGACGCGCTGACGGCGGCCGACCGCGCCGTCGCCATCCGCGAAATCACGCGCGAGTTGGCGCGCAATGCCGGCTGGCGTGCGAGCTTCGCCCCCAAGACAGCGCCAACCGCCGTTGGCAACGGCGTCCACATCCATTTCAGCTTCGTCGACGAGGCCGGCAAGCCGATGACTTACGATCCGGCACTGGCGGGCGGCCTTTCCGCCAAAGCGGGCGCCTTCTGTGCCGGCGTGCTGCGCCATCTGCCTGGGATGACCGCCATGACGGCGTCGAGCGTGTCGTCCTTCTACCGGCTGAAGCCGCACAGCTGGAGTTCTTCCTACACCTGGCTTGCCGACCGCGACCGCGAGGCGTCGCTGCGCATCTGCCCGACGGTGACGATCGGCGGACGGGATCCGGCGCGGCAATACAACATCGAATACCGGGCCGCCGACGCCACCGGCAATCCCTATCTGTCGCTGGCGGCGATCATCCGCGCCGGGCTGGAAGGGCTGAAGGCGGGCCTGCCGTCGCCACCTTTGGTCACCGGCGACCCGACACTGATGAGCGAGGCGGAGCGGGCAAGTCTTGGTCTGGTGCGCCTGCCCGAAACCCTGCCCGCGGCACTGGACGCGCTGCTGGCCGACGGCACCGTGACGGGATGGTTCGCGCCCGTCTTCATCGAAACCTTCGTCGGCCTCAAGCGACATGAAGCCGAGCGTCTTGCCGGTCTCGATCCGGCCTCCATCTGCGATCTCTACCGGGCGCTCTATTGATGACCGCAGTGACAAAAAAAGATTGGCCCGAGGCCGTCGAGGCCCTCAACGAGCACGGCCGTTCCGATATCGTGCTGTTGTGCGAGCATGCGTCCAACCACATGCCGGTCGAGTATCGACAGCTTGGCCTCGATGCCCACCATCTGCAGCGCCACATCGCCTGGGATATCGGCGCCGCCGAAGTGACCCGCCTGCTGTCGTCGAAGCTCGATGCTCCGGCCTTCCTCAGCGGCTATTCGCGGCTGCTGATCGACCTCAACCGGCCACTGGGCACGCCAGGCAGCATTCCGGTACTGTCGGAAGACACCGACATTCCCGGGAATGTCGGCATCGATGCGGCGGAGCGGACCCGGCGCGCCGAGATCATCTTTTCGCCGTTCCATGACCGGGTGACCGCTTATCTCGACCGCCGGGCACAAGCAGGCCGGCAGACGCGGATCGTGACGATCCATTCTTTCACGCCGGTCTTCCTCGGCGTCAGCAGGCCCTGGCATGCCGGCGTGCTGCATGACCAAGCAAGAGGTCTCGCCGAAGCGATCCTTTCGGGCCTGCGCACCGATGCGGCGCTCAATGTCGCGGCCAACGTGCCCTATGTGATCAGCCGCGACGCCGACTACGCCGTGCCCATTCATGGCGACGATCGCGGCATCGCCGCCGTCCTCGTCGAGATCCGGCAGGATCTTTTGTCGACACGGTCCGGCATCGAGGAATGGGCGGACCGGCTGGCGGCGGCACTGCCGGCACTCGAGACAGAAACCGTGCCGTGAGCAATCCAAGCCTGCGCGAGCGCGACGCCGCGACCATCGCCCAGATCGGCAAGTTGCGTTTCTCGCCGCTCAGCGTCATCGGCAGCCGGGGCAACCGGCTGATCGGCGGCTGCTGGCAATCACGCCCCGCGGCCACGGCTGCGGCAGAAATTACCCAAGCAGCCCCGCCTGATCGTTGCGCGGCATTTATTCCGCGATACGCACGATCAGCTTGCCGAAATTCTTGCCATCGAGAAGGCCGAGAAAGGCCTGTGGTGCATTTTCGATGCCATCGACGATATCTTCCCTGTAGCGGACGCGGCCGGACGATATCCATTCGGCCATCTCACGATAGAAGGCCGGGCGCTGGTCGACAAATTCACGCTGGATAAACCCCCTGATCGTCAGGCTGCGGTACAGCACTTGCTGCATCAATACCGGCAACCGGTCGACGCCGGCATCCGCGATGACGTTGTACTGCGCGATCAGCCCGCAGACCGGCACACGCGCAAATTCGTTCAGCAGCGGAAACACCGCGTCCCAGACAGGACCACCGACATTCTCGAAATAGATGTCGATGCCACCGGGGCAGGCTGCCTTCAATTGCTCGGCAAAATCATCGGCACGGTGATCGACGACCGCATCGAAGCCGAGTTCGTCTCGCACGAAGGCGCACTTGTCGGCACCGCCGGCAATGCCGACGGCACGCGCGCCCTTGATGCGCGCGATCTGGCCAACGGCCGACCCGACCGCGCCGCTGGCGGCCGCCACGACGACCGTCTCGCCAGGCTTCGGCTGCCCGATGGTGAGCAGACCGGCATAGGCCGTGAAGCCCGGCATGCCGAGCACGCCAAGCGCCGTAGTGATGGGTGCCGCAGCGGGATCCAGCTTGCGCAGCCCCACACCGTCGGACAAGGCAAAACTCTGCCAGCCGGAATGGGACAACACGATATCCCCTTCGGTAAATTCCGGGTGGCGAGAGATCACGACGCGCGCAACGGTACCGCCTTCCATCACGCCGTCGACATCGACGGGCCTGGCATAGGATTTCGTAGCGTTCATGCGCCCGCGCATATAGGGATCGAGCGACAGATAGAGGATCTGCAGCAGCAGTTCGCCCTCTCCCGGCTGGACGACATCAACCGTCTCGATGCGGAAATCATCCGGCTTCGGCCGGCCTTGTGGCCGCGCCGCGAGCACGATGCGGGTGTTGGACTGGATCGACATCGAAAATCTCCCTGCGAAGAAGGCTCTACTCGAAAAACCGGTTGGGCGGACGCTTCAGGCCGAGATTCTCGCGCAGTGTCGACCCTTCATATTGCCGCCTGAAGATCCCTCGCCGTTGCAATTCCGGCACCACCTTCTCGGCAAAATCATCGAGCCCGGCGGGCAGGTATGGAAACATGACGTTGAACCCGTCGGAACCCTCGCCGATCAGCCATTCCTCCATCTCGTCGGCGATTGTTTCAGGCGTGCCGACAAAAGCAAGGCCGGAATAGCCGCCCAGCCTTTGCGCAAGCTGCCTGACGGTCAGGTTCTCCTCGCGTGCCAGTTCGATGACGCGCTCGCGGCCACTCTTCGAGGCATTGGTCTCGGGGATTTCGGGCAAGGGCGCGTCAGGATCAAAACCGGACGCGTCATGTCCGATGGCGATCGACAGCGAGGCGATGCCGCTCTCGTAGTGGACGAGACTGTCGAGCTTCGCCCGCCTGGCCTGCGCGTCCTCGACGCTGTCACCGACAACGACAAAGGCGCCGGGCAGGATCTTGATGTCGTCACGCGACCGGCCAAGCCTTTCCGCACGGCCTTTGACGTCGGCGAAGAAGCGCTGCCCCGCCGCGAGATCGGCATGGGCGGCGAAAATGACCTCCGCTGTCTCCGCCGCCAGCTGGCGTCCTGCCTCCGAGGCGCCGGCCTGCACGATGACCGGCCAGCCCTGGATTGGCCGCGCGATGTTGAGTGGGCCGCGCACCGAGAGATGCTCACCCTTGTGGTCGAGCACATGCAGCCTGGCCGGGTCGAAATAGAACCCGCTTTCGGCGTCGCGGATGAAGGCATCGTCGGCAAAGCTGTCCCACAGGCCGGTGACGACATCGTAGAATTCCCGGGCCCGCCGGTAGCGCTCGTCATGCTCGACATGCTCGTCGAGGCCGAAATTGAGCGCCGCATCCGGATTGGACGTGGTGACGATGTTCCAGCCGGCGCGTCCGCCGCTGATATGGTCGAGCGAGGCGAAGCGGCGGGCAACATGATAGGGCGCGTCGAACGTCGTCGATGCGGTGGCGACCAGCCCGATATGGTCGGTGACGGCGGCGAGCGCCGACAAAAGCGTGAACGGCTCGAACGAGGTGACCGTGTGGCTGCGCCGCAGCGCCTCGATCGGCATGTTGAGAACGGCCAGATGGTCGGCCATGAAGAAGGCGTCGAACTTCGCCGCCTCCAAGGTCTGGGCGAAGCGCTTCAGATGCGCGAAATTGAAATTGGCGTCGGCATAGGCGCCCGGATAGCGCCAGGCGCCGGTATGCAGGCTGACGGGGCGCATGAAGGCGCCGAGGTGCAATTGTTTTTGTGTCATGAAAGTCGTTTCGACCGATCGATACAGTCGAGCACTAGCGCTCGAATCCTAAACTCAGGATCGGACGGTCCGCGCAACTCGGGAAGATATCCTGTTCCTCCACACCGGCCTTTTGCAGCATAGGTTTTGCGCTGTCCGGGACCAGGACAAAAAATGGCCGGGCTCGAATGCGGCCCGGCCAAAAGAAGGTTTGAACCTTCAGAGGGGAACACCGTCCAGCGGAATGGGAGGAAACCGCTAAACGATTTTACCTTTTTGCGCCTATCTCGAAGCCTTGGCGACGAATGGCATTCCAAAAAACATATGAAACGGCAAAAATTCGTGCAGAGCTGAGTTCACGAACCCGCCGCTCCGGCCTGGAGAAGATCGGCATAGTGGCGGCGTGCCACGTCGGGATGTGAACGCAGTCGGCTTTTGAGCACATTGGTGCCGACATCGCGAAACAACGGATTGTCCGGATCGCTTGCCGGCCCGCGCGCTTCGGCCGCCAATTCCTCGGGCAGGGTCAGAAGCGGTATGGTCGCGTCCAGCCGCGCACTGAAGAAGAAGGGAACGGAGATCCGCTCGACGCCGGCAGGCGGCGTCACGACGCGGTGAACGGTGGCACGCAAATACCCATTCGATGCCAGTTCGAGCAGTTCGCCAATGTTGACGACCAGCGTTCCAGGGAGCGGATCCACATTCACCCAGCTTCCGTCATATTCGACCTGCAGGCCCTTGTTGTCGTCCTGCAGCAGCAGGGTGAGGAAACCGCCATCCTTGTGCGCGCCGACGCCCTGGTCGCCTTCGGTCGCGTCACGGCCGGGATAACGGACGATCTTCATGCGATGGTTGGGCGAGTCCCGATAGATCGCGTCGAAGGCGTCCTCGGGCTGATCGAGCGATAGTGCGAAGGCTTTCAGCAGCCGAATGGCCACCGCGGTCGCCTTGGCCTGCCATGCAAGCAGTGCCGGCTTGAGCTCCGGCAGTGCAGACGGCCACTGGTTCGGCCCCTGCAGCCGTGTCCACGGTGCAATTCCAGGTCCCTGCGCTATGGGCTGGCGCTCGACGCCGATGTCGAGTTGCTCACGCCAGTCGGCCGCGCCCTTGGTCAGTTCGCCGCCGGCGCGGGTGTAGCCGCGGAACTGCTGGGACTTGACCATTTCGATGGCCAGCTTGTCGGCCTCCGGCAACGCGAAGAACCGTCGCGAGGCATCGAGCACGTCGTCGATCTCCGGGGCGGAAATTCCGTGGCCGCTGAGATAGAAGAAGCCAACGTCCCGGGCTGCCGTACGCAGGTCCAGGAGAAAGGTACGATACTCGGACGCACCTTGTTCGAGGCGGCTCAGGTCAAGCACCGGCACAATTCTGGGCATGGTCAGCTTCCTTCTTTTCTCTGCCCTGGCTTAGGAGAAGTAGAAGCGACCACCGGCAAGAGCTTCGAGCATGAATGCATCTCAAAGTGACACGCAAGGCGTGCCGATCAAAGCAACAGGAAGTCCAATCCGGGCCGGATGGAAGAACGTCAGCGCTGCATATTATGACCTGTCGGCAAATAATTTCCCGACAAGTGCTTTACCCGCCATGCCTCTCGTGGACCGCACTTTCCAGTGCGACAGCGTATAAGTCGCAGCGGAAGCGCAATCGCGCGTGATCGTCTGTAAATCCCGCCAGCCGACCGGCAGGACGGCTTCAAGCCAGCTCGAACCGCTCGATGGCGCGCATGATGCCGCGCAGCTCGGCGAGGCCCTTCAGCCGGCCGATCAGCGAATAGCCGGGGTTGATCCTGGTCTTGCCGATGTCGTCGGCAAGCAGATGGCCATGGTCTGGTCGCATCGGAATGCGCCAGTCGGCACGGCCTTCCCCGCGACGGCGCGCCTCTTCCTGCATCAGAGCGAGGATAACATGCGCCATGTCGGTGCCGCCTTCGAGATGCTCGGCTTCGTAGAACGAGCCGTCATCCTCGATGGTGATGTTGCGGAGGTGGACAAAGTGGATGCGGTCCGCGAATTCCTTGACCATGGCGACGATGTCATTGTCGGCGCGCGTGCCATAAGAGCCGGTGCAGAACGTCAGGCCGTTGGCGGGGCTGTCGACGGCGTTAAGGATGAAACGCGCATCCTCGGCTGTCGAAACGATGCGTGGCAAGCCATAGAGCGAGAAGGGCGGGTCGTCGGGATGGATGCACATGCGCACCCCCTCCTCTTCGGCCACCGGAATGATCTCGCGCAGGAACCAGGCAAGGTTTTGGCGCAGCTCCTTTGGTCCGATCGCATCGTAGTCCGCCAGGGCCTCGCGAAAACTGTCCCTGTCATAGCTGCGCTCGGTCGCCGGCAGGCCGGCGATCAGGTTGCGTTCGATCCTGTCGATCGCTTCGCTGCTCAATTCCTTCAGCCGCGCTTCCGCTTCGGCGATACGGGCAGCGGTATAGCCGGCTTCGGCATTGACGCGCTTCAGCACGAACAGGTCGTAGGCTGCGAAATCGATGGCGTCGAAACGCAGCGCATAGCCCGTCGTCGGCAGCCGATAGGTGAGATCCGTGCGGGTCCAGTCGACCACCGGCATGAAATTGTAGCAGACCGTCGCAATGCCGGCCTTGGCGAGCGCGCGGATTGAGTCGCGATAGTAGCCGGCGTAGCGCTCGCGTTCCGGCGCGCCGATCTTGAAGGAGTTGTGGACCGGAATGCTCTCGACCACCGACCATGTCAGGCCGGCGGCCTCGATGACACGCTTGCGCTCCAGAATGCTCTCGAGCGGCCAGGCGCGCCCGTCATAGATATCGTGCAAGGCGCTCACCACGCCGGTCGCACCGGCCTGCCTGACATGATCGAGCGTTACCGGGTCGTTTGGTCCATACCAGCGCCAGCACTGTTCCATTGCCGCTTCCTTCTGCGAGAGGATGGCAACCTATTGTTGGACCACAATGGGTGTCAAACTAGGAACCGGTTTCGGACAGCGAATGAAGGAGTTTTCCCAATGAAGGATTTCGACGGCAAGGTTGCCTTGGTGACGGGGACGACCGGGATTGGCCTCGCAACCGCCAGACGCCTCGCTGCAGGGGGCGCTGCGATCGTCGCCTGCGGCATCGACCGCGCGGCCAACGCGGCGTTGAAAGCGGAACTGGAAAGCTCCGCAGCCGGGGCGCTGGTGATAGGCGCCGACGTCTCCGTGCCCGATCAGGTTCGCGACGCGGTCGCGGCCGGCGTGGAGCGGTTCGGCGGCCTCGATATCGTCGTCAATTCGGCGGCGGTGCATCCGTACGGAACCGCCGTCAGCACCGATTTCGAGACCTGGAACAAGGCGATGTCGGTCAATGTCGGGTCGATCTATCTGACCGCGCATTTCGGCATCCCGGAAATGGTCCGCAGGGGCGGCGGCGCCATCGTCAACGTCGCTTCGGTGCAGGGCTTTGCCTGCCAGCAAAACGTCGCCGCCTATGCCACCACCAAGGGCGCCATCCACACGCTGACGCGTGCCCTGGCCCTCGACCATGCGCGCTCCGGCATCCGCGTCAATTCCGTCAGCCCCGGCTCGATCCGCACCCCGATCCTGGAGCAGGCCGCCCGCGGCGAGAACGGCACGGACGCCGATGTCGAGGCCGCCTACAAGCGCTTCGGCGAAGCGCACCCCATCGGGCGCATCGGCGAGCCGGAGGAGGTGGCCGAACTTATCGCTTTCCTGTGTTCGTCGAAGGCCGGATTCTGCACTGGCGCGGACTACAAGATCGATGGCGGCCTGACCGCCGGCATCGGCGTGAAGTAGATCGCGAATGGGGCCTGGCCTTTAGCGGGAGCGGCCGGCATCCGACAATTGGTTTGCCGAATTCTTGCAGATCAATGCTCAAGCAAATCGAGCAGCGAAATTGAGCTTTAGCGAAATTTCGGAAACGCACCGCCATCAGGGGCGTTGGCCCAGCTCTGCAAGGTCTGGCCGCCGTCGATCAGCCAATCCACGCCTGTGACGTGCCTCGCCTCGTCCGAGGCCAGGAAAGCCACGGCGGCCGCGACATCGTCCGGCTGGCCGATGCGGCGCAATGGAATGCGGTCGGCGAAATGCTGGACGCTGCTCTTGAATTCGCCGTCACCGGAAGCCAGCACGCCAAGCGTCGTCTCGATCACGCCGGGGCAAATGGCATTGACGCGTATGCCGTAGGGCGCGGCATCGAGCGCCGCAACCCGCGTCAGGCCGACCACGCCGTGTTTGGAAGCGACATAGCCGGCACCGCCCGAAAGGACGTCCCAACCGGCCATGGATGAGCCCATGTTGACGATCGAGCCACCGGTCCCCGCCTTGATCATCGCCCGAAGCGATGCCTGCAGGACGAGGAAGATACCGCGCAGATTGATACGGATGGTCGTATCCCAGTCCTCGACCGGCAGGTCGTGAACGGGAGCGACGACGCCGGAAATGCCGGCATTGTTGAACACCGCGTCGAGGCCGCCGAACGTCTCGACGGTCGCCTCGACGGCGCGCCGCACATCCGCTTCATCGCTGACGTCGGCTTCGATGGCAATGGCGTTTTCACCCAGTGAGCGAGCCAGTTGCTGCGCCGCCGCGCCATTGCGATCGACAATGGCGACGCGCGCGCCTTCGTCAAGGAAACGCCGCACCGCCGCGCCGCCGATCGCGCCGGCGCCGCCAGTGACAAGGATCTTCTTCTGGTCGAATCGTTTCATCCCCCGGTCTCCGGCTTTGGATAGGAACGCCATGAATATTGTGGTTCGAAGCCGATCGTTTCGCGCGCATGGACCGTGTCGAGCACGGCGCCAAAGCCGGCGATCGGCCGCGATAGAGCGACATCGGGATAGACCCGGCGCACGAGCGCTTCGGTTTCCTCTTCCATGAAGGTGTCGGCGGCGCTGAGCAGGACGCGCAGATGGCCGTCGCCTTGCCATTCAAGCGCCCGCAGGAAGCCCTGCCCGGCGTCGCGCGCGTCGAGATAGGCCCACAGGTCGCGGGCACTGTCGGCCGTGGCGCGGCGCGGCCCGACGCCCTCGAAAAATGAACCCGGCGTCTGGATCCACGGCATGCGGATACTGACCGCCGAAAAGGCGCCGCGGCGCACCGCCGCGTCGACGATTTCCTCGCCCAGCCATTTCGACAGGCCGTACGGATCCTGCGCGCCGGCCGGGTGGTCCAGGTCGACCGGCAGATAGGGCGGCCGCACAGGTTTTTCGAAAAAGGGATAGCCGAAGACGCTGAAGGATGAGGCATAGATGAAGCGCCTAGCGCCGGCCATGGCGGCTGCCTCGACCACATTGTAGGCGGTCGCGATGTTGGTCTTGAACACCTCGCCGCCGGCCCGGCCGGTCGGCCGCGGAATGGCCGCGACATGCACAACGGCATCGCAATCGCGCACCAGCTGCAGTGTCGATCCCAGATCGGTCAAATCGGCGGTTGCGTGGCGCCATGCGACCTCACCCGGTACCACGGCATCGACACCAAGCACATCGTGGCCGGCCGCAACCAGAGCCTCGGCCACATGGCGGCCAAGCAGGCCGCTGGCTCCGGTGACGATGGTTTTCATATCTCGGCCTCGGCTCCGCAATTCAGCGGCTTGAATATCATTGATGGTCATACAAATCGAGCACATGCCTGACAAGCGTTGTCAAGGCCATTTCGCGATGGGCAAATAGCGCATACGCTTGTCGGAGCGCGGTGCGCAAGGCCGACCAGCACGCTTTGCGTCGAACGGGATTGACTTGGCATCCACTAGGGTTTTTTGTATGAGCATCAACGATCGGTCAAAGGAGCTCGCCATGTCCGTGGACAGTTTTTCCTCACATCGGCACGATGATGCGGTGCGCCTCGATCCACGCCGTGCAGCCGTTATCGTCATCGATATGGTCAATGAGTTCTGCAAGCCCGGCGGGGCCATGGTCCTGCCTGGGTACGAGACGCTGGTCGCGCCGCAACTGGCCGTGATCGAGGCCGCGCGCGCCGCCGGCGTGCCGGTGATCTGGGTCCATGACAGCCACCGGCCGGGCATGCGACGCGAGCGCGAATGGCTGAAGCGCACACCGCATTGCCTGGATGGAAGCTGGGGGCCGGAGATCATCGAGGATCTCGGCGCCCGCGATGATGAGATCCATGTCATCAAGCGGCGCTACTCGGCCTTCTTTCAAACCGACCTCGACCTGACGCTGAAAGACATGCAGGTCGACCAGTTGGTCATTTTCGGCGTGGTCACCAACATCTGCGTGCGCTCGACCGTCCATGACGCCTTTTTCCAGGGCTATGAGGTGGTGGTGCCAAGCGATTGCTGCGCAGCAACGGGACCCCGCGAGCAGGAAAGCTCGCTCTACGACATAGCGACCCATTTCGGCGTGGTCAGCGATTCGGCTGATGTCGTCGCAGCCCTCCGCGACGGGACGTCGCTTCAACCAGCGGAGGTCGCGGCTTGAGCTTTTCCAAACCGGCGACATCCGAGACAGCGGCGATAGGAGTCCGGTGTGACGACTGAAAAGAAACCGCAATCCGAAAAAGGCGCGACCTCGAAAACGCCGAGCGGCGATGCACCCCCGAGCCGCGAGCAAGTGCTGCAGCAATACGCCGAGACCGGCTATGAACTGGACCGTCACCCGGCGCACGTCATCCGCCGGGCGCATCAGCGCGCGACACTGCGCTTCCAGCAGGTCATGGCCGGCGAAGACCTTTCGCCAACGCAATTCGCGGCGCTCGCCACGATCCTCAAGCATGGCGAAGTCTCGCAGAACCATCTCGGCCGGCTGACGGCGATGGACCCGTCGACCATCAGCATCGTCATGCGTAAACTGCTCAAACACGGGCTGATCACGCGCAGCGCCTCCGAAACCGACCAACGCCTGACGATGATCGCGCTGACCAGCAAAGGGACCGACTATACGCTGGAGCGGCTCGAACGCAGCGTCGAGGTCGGGCGGCGGTTCCTGTCGCCGCTCTCCCCGGCTGAGCAGGCGACGCTGCTTCGCCTGCTCCAGCGCATCAATGACGACGATCCAACGAATGGCGACGGCGGCAAATAAGCCTCGTCCAGTCCTTTTTTCCATAACAGCAAAAGTGAGAACCGGTGTCGTCCGACCTCCAGTCGTCTGCCAACACGCTCGTCGTCCGCAATATCGGTCTCATGCTGAGCGGCGATCTCGCACAACCGATCATCGACGCCGACACCATCGTCGTGAGCGATGGACGCATATCAGGCATTGGCAAGGCAGGCGACATTGATGGCGGCAGCGCGGCGACGATCATCGATGCGATGGGCTGTGCGGTCGCGCCGGGTCTTATCGACAACCACGCCCATCCGGTGGCCGGCGACTGGACGCCCCGGCAGAACCAGATCGGCTGGATGGATTCGACCGTGCATGGCGGCGTCACCACGATCATTTCGGCTGGCGAGGTCCACACACCGGGCCGACCGCGCGATCTTGTCGGGCTGAAGGCGTTGGCGATCGCGGCGCAGCGCACCTTCTCCAACTTCCGTCCGAACGGCATGAAGATCCTGGCCGGGGCACCGATCCTGGAACCCGGCCTTACCGAGGAAGACTTCCGCAGTCTCGCCGAGGCCGGCGTGACGCTTGTCGGCGAAGTCGGGCTTGGCGGCGTCAAGGATGGGCCGACCGGCCGGAAGATGATCGCCTGGGCGCGCAAATACGGCATGACCTCGATGACCCACACGGGCGGCCCGTCGCTGCCCGGCTCCGGCCGCATCGGCGCGGATGTCGTGCTGGAGGTCGACGCCGACATCGTCGCCCACGTCAATGGCGGGCCAACCGCCCTGCCCGAGGCGGAAATACGTCAGATCTGCGAGAAGGGTTCGAGGGCGCTTGAAATCGTCCATAACGGCAATTTGCGCACCGGACTGTTCGTGCTCGACCTGGCAAGGCAGCGCGGCGAACTTTCGCGCGTCATCCTCGGCACCGACAGCCCGGCCGGATCCGGCGTGCAGCCGCTCGGCATCCTGCGAACCCTGACCATGCTGGCTTCGCTGGGCGGTATTGCACCGGAAGTGGCGTTCTGCCTTGCCAGCGGCAACACGGCGCGCGTGCGCGGACTGGACGATCGCGGTTTGATCGAGGTCGGTCGCGCCGCCGACCTGATCTTCATGGATCAGGCGATCGGCGGCGCCGGCGACGGGCTGCTCGACAGCGTGGCGCTCGGCAATCTTCCAGGCATTGGAATGGTCGTCATCGACGGCGTGGTGCGGACCGGCCGGAGCCGCAACACCCCGCCGGCGATGCGGGTGCCGGAAGTCCTGGCGGCCTGACGGTCAGCCGACGCCGTCAATGCCGACAATCTTGTCCTTGGTCAGCCCGCCGACGCGCGGGTGCGGCCTGCCGGAATCGGTGACGGCGATAGCGACGACGATCTCGTCGGCACGCGGTGCGTCGGGAACACGAACCTCCATGCCGTCGAAATGGCTGCGCACCCGCGCCGCGTCCTTGTGGCCGAGCGGAATATCGAGCGGCACGCCGAGGCCGCCGCGCTTCTTCGATGAGGGAATGAGCGCGGCGCCCTTGCCGAGCACATCGCGGAACGGGGCGCCGAGCTTTGGATGAAGGATGGCGGCGGCATGTTCGAGCTCGCCATCGGCGCCGACGGCGGCCGCCTTGCCGAAGCTCTCGACCCGGTTGCCGGCAATGCCCAGAGCAGCGACGGCGCGCTTGGGCAAGATTTCGCCCAACGCTTCGCCGATGGCGCTGAGTGCCGACAGATCCTCGACGTAGGTACCCGCATAGGGGTTGCGGATGACCGCAATGGCTGCGGCACGCCGCGTCGGCGGATCGACGTGCCGCCCGCCTTCGATCCGGGTTTCCTCGACGATGGTGATGATACGGCGGATTTCCGGGCTCATCGCAGTCCGTCCTCACCCTTGATGTCGGCGGCGGCAAGGCCGCCGACCCGTGCATGAACGCGTGCGCCGGTGGTCATCGCCAGGATGACCGCCATTTCATCGCTGCG
The DNA here is from genome assembly GCF_003997975.1 of Mesorhizobium sp. M7A.F.Ca.US.005.03.1.1. Lineage (NCBI taxonomy): Bacteria > Pseudomonadati > Pseudomonadota > Alphaproteobacteria > Hyphomicrobiales > Phyllobacteriaceae > Mesorhizobium > Mesorhizobium sp. M7A.F.Ca.US.005.03.1.1. Next base: position 25,372 of record NZ_RZRO01000001.1, on the reverse strand, counting down.
CGGCGCATCGGCAATGCCGATCTCGATTGCATCGAAATGGCTGCGCACATAGGAGGCGTTTATGTGCGTGATCGGGATGTCGATGCGCGTTCCGGGGCCGCCGACTTTCTTGGTCGAAGGCACGATCGCCTTGGCATTGCCGAGCAGTTCGCGCATCGCGTAGCCGCCCGGATTGTGCCAGAGCGCGCCATGTTCAAGCTCGCCGGCGGCGCCGACTATGGCACCCTTGCCATAACCTTCGATGGCCTGGCCGCCCTCACCAATGGCGTCGATCAGGCGCCGAGCCATATCGAGACCGAGCGGCTTCAGGTCTTCCATGAAGCCGGTGATCTCTTCGACATAGCGTCCGGCAAAAGGGTTGGCGATGACCGCGACGATCGCGCCTCGCTTGAGCGGGCGTGCCGCGTGGGGTCCGCCCTCATGGAATATCTCTTCCATCTGAACCAGAAATTTCCTGACCACCACAGCCGGCATTGTTCTCTTCCTTCATCCCGTCGTTCATAAAACTCGTTAGAGTATCAACAATTATGCCTATCGACATTTGTCAAGCACAGACGTCGGGCAAGCGGGCGAAGGGCCAAGAAAACTGCATCGGATGACGATTGACAGCCTGTTAAGCCGCTCCTAAACTCATATGACCATCAACGAACTCGCCGTTGTCCCGGCGATGTGTGGGGGATGGTCAAAGCGTGGCTTCAAAAGCTGAAAAAAGCTGAAGGGGAATGACATGAAAAGGGCGCTCAAGAGTTTATTCCTGGCCGGCACGATGCTTGCCATTTCGTTCGGACCGGCCGCCGCACAGGCCAAGGTTTCCGTGGCCGCCATCTCGGGATACTTTGCACAGGGTTTTGGCGTTTCGATCGTCAACGGCCTCAACAAGGCCAAGACCGATTTCGGCATCGATCTCAAGCTGGTCGACACCGGCAATCGCGCGCTCGACTACCAGCAGCAGTTCGAGAATCTTGCCAAGGGCAAACAGTACGACCTGATCTTCGTGATGGGCTGGGAGCTGGTGGACTCGCTGCAAAAGGTCAGCGCCGAATATCCTGACCAGCGCTTCGTGTTCATCGATGGCGTCCTCGACAACCCCAAGATGATCTACGCCAATTTCGCCGAGGAGCAGGGATCCTTCGTCGCCGGCGCGCTTGCCGGCATGATCGAAGCCAAGGGCACCGCCTTCGACAAGATCGGCGACGGCAAGGCCATCGGCTTTGTCGGCGGCCGCGATATCCCGGTGATCCGCAACTTCCTGGGCGGCTACGAGCAAGGCGCCAAATATGCCGCGCCCGACGTCAAGGTGAACTCCGTCTTCGCCGGAACCTTCGACGACCCGGCCAAGGGAAGCGAACTTGCCCAGGCGCTTTACGGCCAAGGCTCCGACATTGTCTACAACGTCGCCGGCCCGACGGGTGAAGGCGTGATGCAGGCAAGTGCCGCGGTCGACAAATATTCGATCGGCGTCGACATCGACATGTGCGGCTCGGCCCCCGGAAATGTGCTCGCCAGCATGCTGAAGCGCGGCGACATCGCCGTCTATACGCTGATCAAGGACGAGGTCGAGGGCCGCAAGATCACCGCCGGCACCCGCACTTTCGACCTCGCCTCGGGCGGTGTCGAAGTCAAGGTCTGCGATGACATCGCCGTCAAGATCCCGGCAGAGATGACCGCCAAGCTCGACGAGATCAAAAAGGGCATCGTCGACGGCAAGATCGTGATCGCCAAGGCGAAATAAGCCAACACCAGCGCCTCCCTCCCAAGAAAGCGCTAGACTGATCCGCCGCGGCTTGCCGCGGCGGATCAGTGTCCAATCTGCGAGAGCCATGTTGTCGAACACGCCGGGGTCGCCGACCCTCCACAGCAATGCCGCGATGGCCGTCGAGTTGACTGGCATCACCAAGCGTTTTGGCGCATTCGTCGCCAATGACGGCATCGACCTTGCGGTCCGCCGCGGCGAGATCCACGCCATCATCGGCGAGAACGGTGCCGGCAAGACGACGCTGATGAACATCCTGTTCGGCCTCTTGCAGCCGGACGAAGGCTCGATCCGGCTGAACGGTGAAGAGATCGTGATCGCCGACCCGTCCATGGCGATAAAGGCCGGCCTCGGCATGGTTCACCAGCATTTCAAGCTGGTTCCCTCGCTCTCGGTTGCCGACAACGTCTTTCTCGGCATGGAAATCCGTCGCCATGGACTGATCGACCACGCTGCGCAGGTGGCGCGAACGCGCGACCTGTCGAAGCGCTTCGGCCTGCAGGTCGATCCGACCGAGCGCGTCGGGCTGCTCTCGGTCGGCATAGAACAGCGCATCGAAATCCTGAAGGTCCTGGTGCGCGGCGCGCGCACCATCATCCTCGATGAACCGACCGCCGTGCTGACGCCGCAGGAGAGCCGTGAACTGTTCCAGACGCTGCGCAGCTTCGTGGCCGAGGGCATGACGGTGATCTTCATTTCGCACCACCTGGAAGAAGTGATGGAAGTGTCCGACACGGTGACGGTGCTGCGCAACGGCAGGAAGGTGGCGACCAGGCCGACGGCCGAGCTCAGCAAGGACGAGTTGGTGCACATGATGGTCGGCCGCGAAGTGAGCTTCGACCGCCGGCCGCGCGCTTCGCTGCACGGCGACGTGGTGCTCGAAGTGAAGGATCTGTGGGCGCGCGACGATCGCCTGCTGCCAGCCCTTCGCTTTGCCAGTTTCACGGTCCGCTCCGGCGAGGTGGTGGGGATCGCGGGTGTGGCCGGCAATGGACAGACGGAGCTGGCGGAAGTGCTTTCGGGCCTGCGGCCGGCAAGCCATGGCGGGGCCTGGCTGAAGGGCCAGAATCTCACCGATCTCTCGCCCGCCGCGATCCGCCAGGCAGGCCTCGCCCATGTTCCAGGCGACCGCATGGTACGCGGGGTCGATCGCAACGCTTCGATAGCGGCCAACACCCTGATGGGCCGCCAGCATCGCGCACCATGGAGTCGTGGCGGCATGCTCAACTGGAATGCCATAAATCAAAACGCCGAAACGCTGATCAAGAGCTTCGATATTCGCGCGCGCGGACCGGGCGATGCGGTCAAGCGGCTTTCGGGCGGAAACATCCAGAAGGTCGTTCTGGCACGCGAATTCACCAATGGCGCCGATTTCCTGCTGATCGACCAGCCGACGCGCGGCGTCGACATCGGCGCCCAGGAGGCCATTCATGACGAGATCATGCGACAGCGCGCCGCCGGCCGCGCGATCCTGCTGATTTCCGTGCAACTCGACGAACTGGCCGCCCTTGCCGACCGCATCCTGGTGATGTTCAACGGGCGGATCATGGGCGAGGTTTCTGGCGATGACGCCGACGAGGAGCGCATCGGCATGATGATGGCAGGCGTGGCCGCGCCGGAATTCCCCGCGGAGACCGCATCATGAAAGACCATTTGCGTGCCGTTTCCGGCCAGGTCATCGCCATCGGCGTGGCACTGCTGATGGGCGCGATCATCATCCTCATGGTCGGCGAAAGCCCGGTGCGTGTGTTCATGACACTGTTGCGCGGCGCCTTCGGCGATCAGGAGAAGATTGCCGGGACCTTGCTGCAGACGACGCCGATCCTGATCTGCGGTGTCGCGGCCTGCATCGGCTTGCGCGGCGGCATGTTCAACGTCGGCATCGAGGGCCAGCTGTTCCTCGGCGGCTTCGCCGCCGCCTGGGTCGGCTTTGCCATGCCCCTGCCCGCGGGCATCCACACACTGGCAGCACTGGCGCTGGCGGTCGTGGCGGGCGCGGCCTGGGTCGCCATCCCCGCCTATTTCCGCGCCCGCTACAACACCAACGAGGTCGTCTCGACGATCCTGTCGAACTACGTGGCGGTGCTGCTCACATCCTACTTCACCATCTTCCTGTTCAAGCGGCCGGGCGGCTGGTCGGAGACGCCGCCGATCCTGGCGACATCCTATCTGCCGGAGATCTTCGCCTTCTCGCGGTTGAACTGGGGCCTGGTCATTGGCCTGGTGCTGGCGGTCGGCGCGGCCCTTGTCTTCCGCTACACCAAATGGGGTTACGGCGTCACGATGGTCGGCTCGGCGCCGAAATTCGCCGAATATGGCGGCGTCAACGTGAAACGGCAGGGTTTCCTGGTCCTGCTGCTTTCAGGGGCCGTCGGCGGGCTGGCCGGCGGCGTCGAGACGCTCGGCGTCCATCACCGCTTCATGGAAGGATTTGCCCCCGGTTTCGGCTTCGACGGGCTGATCGCCGCCCTGCTCGCCAATGGCTCGCCGGTCGCCACCATCTTCACCGCACTGTTCTTCGGTGCCCTGCGCAACGGATCGCTGCTGCTCGAGGTCGACACCAGCGCGTCGCGCGAAATCATCACCGTGATCCAGGCGCTGATCATCCTCAGCGTGTCGGCCCAGGTGCTGGTGAGAAAGCGCGGCGACAGCCAGGCAGGGGAGCGGCGATGGAAATTCTAGACAAGCTCATCAACGTCGCGCTGATCGCTGCGACGCTTCGCACCACCGCGCCCATCCTTCTGGTCGCGCTTGGCGGCTCGTTCACCACCAAGGCCGGCATCTTCAACATCGGCCTCGAGGGGCAGATGCTGGTCGGCGCCTTCTTCGCCGTCCTCGGTTCGATCTGGACCGGTTCCGCACTGGCGGGCGTCGCCTGCGGCGTTGCGGCGGCGCTCGTCTTCGCCCTGGTTTTTGCTGTCCTGGTGGTGAGCTTCAAGGCCAATGAAGTTGTCGTCGGGCTGGCGCTCAACATCCTGGCCGGCGGCATGACGATCTCGCTGATGAAAGCGATCTTCGGCACGCGCGGTTCGATCGTCGGTCACGGCATCGTCGGCCTGCCGAAAGTCCAGCTGCCCGGCGCCCGCGACCTTCTCGGCTCCTGGGCGCCGCTGATCTCCGGTTTCACGCCGCTCGTCTATGCCGCCTTCATCGCCGTGCCGCTGCTGGTCGTCTGCTACAACCGGACGCGGCTCGGCCTCTATATCCGCGTCGTCGGCGAAAAGCCGGAAGCCGCCGAGGCGCTTGGCATCTCGATCACCCGCGTCCGCTACATCGCATCCCTGCTGTGCGGATTGCTGGCGGGCCTCGCCGGCGCGCATCTGTCCCTCGGCTACATCACCATGTTCACCGAAAACATGTCGTCGGGCCGTGGTTTCATGGCGGTGGCGATCCTGATCTTTTCCAACGGCGATCCGCTGAAGGTGCTGGCCGGCTGCCTGCTGTTCGGCTTCGCCGATGCCTTTTCGTTGCGCCTGCAGACGTTTGGCTATCCGTCCTACCTGGTTCTCACCGTCCCCTATGTCGTCGCGCTGATCGCATTGTTCGCGCTGTCCTACCGGGCGCGCCCGAGGATCATCGCGGAGACGCTGGAATCGATGCGGAAACTGCTGTCGGTAGACAGGAACACCGAACCCGGCGGCAAAAATCCCCAGTGAAGGAAGCCTTTATGGAACGCATAATCCTCGACGTGGATTCAGCCGGCGACGATATTCTCGCCGTGCTGTTTGCAGCGGTCAATCCCAAACTCCGGCTCGAGGGTGTCACCACCGTGACCGGTGCGGCCGGCCCGATCGAACAGGTCACCAACGTCGTCCTCAACACGCTGACGCTCGCCGGGCGTAACGATATCCCGGTTCACGCCGGCGCGTGGCGGCCGATCGTCGGCAACGCCAAGGCCGACATGGAGGCGCCGGTGCATTTCGAAAAACGGCTTGTCGCCCGTTTCGGCGATCGCCTGAAGAAGTTCAACCCGCCGGCGCCGACGCCGGTGCGGCAGGCCACGTCGGGACATGCGGTCGATTTCATCATCGAGACGGTCATGGCCAATCCGGGCGAGATCACGCTGGTGACGACCGGCCCGCTGACCAACACGGCGATGGCGCTGTTGCAGGAGCCGGGACTGACCGGTGCACTCAAGCGGCTGATCGTGCTCGGCGGCAATTTCCAGACGCCGGGCAACATCACACCCCTGTCGGAGTACAACATCTGGGCCGATCCGGAGGCTTCGCGCATCGTGCTCAACGCCGATGTCGAGAAGATCCTCGTCCCCCTCGACATCTGCGAGGACAACCGCGTCGCCGACTCGATGCTGACGCGCGACGACATCGCCGACATGCAGGCCGTCGCCAGGGACAATCCCGTCCTTGAGATGATCGCCGACAGCTTCCCGATCTACATCGACATCTGGCGCGAATTCTTCGACCTCGTCGGGTTCCCGATGGATGACGTGATCACCGTGGCGCTGGCTTTCGATCCCGGCCTGGCGACGATGACCGAGCCGCTGTTCGCCGACGTCGTGCTCGACGGCAGGCTGGCGCGCGGCCAGACCGTCGCCTATCGCGGCCGGCAACTGCTGCCCGGCGGCGGGCCCAAGACCACCCGCATCTGCACCGGCCTGGACGGCCGGCGTTTCCTCGACGGCTTCAAGAAAACCATAGCGCGCTACGAGCGGGCGGCGTGAAAGACGACATGATGACCAAGCCAACTCCTATCCTGTTCGACTGCGACCCCGGCCACGACGACGCCATTGCGCTGGTCATGGCGCATCGCTCGCCGGCCATCGAACTCATCGGCGTCACCACGACCTGCGGCAATGCGGAAGTCGAGAAGACGACCGCCAATGCCTTGCGCATCCTGGAGTATATCGGCGCCGGCGACGTGCCTGTCGCGCAGGGCTGTCACCGCCCGCTGGCGCGCCCGCTGGTGCTCGGCACCGCCGATGGCCCGAGCGGGCTCGAGGGCTCGCCCTACCTGCCGCAGGCGACGATCAAGCCGGTTGACCGGCATGCCGTCGATTTCCTGGCCGACAGGCTGCGCGCCGCGCCCGAACCGATCCTGGTCGTCGCCACCGGCCCGCTCAGCAATATCGGCCTGATGATCCTCAAGCATCGCGACGTGCTGCCCAAGATCAAGGAGCTGATCTGGATGGGCGGCGTGTTCTACCGCAAGAGCGAGATCATCACGCCGACCGAATTCAACGCGTTCTGCGATCCCGAAGCGCTGAAGATCGTGCTGGACAGCGGCGTGCCGATCCTGATGGTCGGCCTCGACGTCACCATGCAGGTGCTGATCGAGGCGCCGCAATATGCCGAACTCGCCACCATCGACACGCCGCTCGGCCGGCTCGTCAACGACTGGCTGCTGTTCTACGAGAAGCTGCACCGCAACTCGATGGGCGTCGGCGGCGCCATGCACGATCCGCTGGCGCTGGCGCTGGCCATCGACCCGACATTGGTGCGCACGCGCCCTGCCCATATCGGAGTCGATCTGTCCGGCACCTACGCCTTCGGCGCGACCATCGCCGACTACTGGGGCGAGCGCGGTGAAAAGGACAATGCCCGCATCGCCCATGAGGTCGACGCGGACCGCTTCTTCAAGCTGATGTTCGATCTCCTGCGGGACTGAACATCCAACGGACTGAGGGTTAGCGGAACAGATATTTCGAGACTTCCGGGTTGCCGCGACGCCACATCACATTGTCCAGGAAGTAGTGGTGCACGTTGATGAATATCCACGCGATGAAGAGGAAAAGCGACGAGCCGAGCACCTGTTTGTCGTAGGGAACCAGGGCACTCAGCGCCATCGGCACGAGCCAGAAACCGAGAGCACCGAGAATTGTGCCAGCGATGATGAATATCAGCACCCGCAGCCTGTACATCGGCCCAAGAATGGACAGCACCCTGAATTCCGGATCCTTGACGGCATCCACGCGGTCGCGCTCGACGTTGGTCTGGTAACGCCAGACCACCGCCAAATACTGCAACGAATGGAGCGCCGGTACCACGAGCAGCCAAAGCGGGTTCAATCTCACGAACAGAATCCAGGCATAGAGGGTCGTGACGTAAGCGACGACACCGTTATACGGCAGAGCGCCGCCATGTTTGCGCCAGCGATTGACGAACATCACGGCGGTGGCCGCCGAGGAGGCAGCGGCGACCGCGAGCGCGATGTTGAGGAGCCAGGGCGGGACAGCGAATGTGTAGTAGTCCAGGCCCCAGAACTGCCTTTCGGTGATCACCGCGTTTGTCTGGAGCCAGGCGAACAGCCACACGGCATATCCGTTGAACAGCAGCGCTTTCTTGTCCTGATCGCTGAAGAATTTGCGCTTCAGCACCGCGTCCACCATCAGCATGCCATAGCCTTGCTTGACGTAGTGCCAGCCGACGAAAAAGCCCATCGCGTTGGTGGCATATCCCAGCAGGCGGGCGTTGCCGGTTACGGAGCCATAGGCGAAGAAAGCGACCATGATCATTGGGACGGCAATGCCCGCGATGATGTAGCGGATCTGGAGATTCCTGTCATATCCGTCGCCGCGCACCTTGCGCCCGAAATCGCGATAGAAAATCTGATACGAGTGGGCAAAATGTGGATGGTTTATCAGATTGGCGAGCAAGAGCATTACCGCCGCCACAACGCCCTCGTATCTAAGAGGCACAAAGAACAGGATCGGCAGGATCAGGAACGCGCTCCCGCCGAGCATGAAAAAATCGATGAACGGACCGAACAGATATTTCTGTGGAGGCGCCGCGACCGAGACCGGAGCATCCGCCGAAAGGTGAAGTGCCATGCTGCCTTCTCCCTGTGATTGTTTATCTAGCCATCAACCTGATAGGAATTTTTTCTTGACTCCCTGCACTCAGCTATGGTACATTTTTGTCCATGGTGCTGATTTGCGCCAGTGACCCGCCGCACAGGCGGGTTTTTCGTTTGTTCCGTCAGCCAACGCGCCGGCGAAGGCTTCGGGGAAGTGTCGATCGCAGCGCGTTCAGCCGCGCGAACTGTCGAGGTCAGTTGAGCTGATTGAGGATCCCAGAACTGCTCGCCAGGATCAAGCTCTTGTAGATCAGGAACGCCAGCGTACAGATCGCGGCCAGCGAGGTCGGCACGCCGAACGGCACCACCCCCTTGCGGTCCAGATGCTGGACGATGAGCCGAAAAGCGCCCGCCGGCAGCAGGAATGGGTTTTTCACGATCGCGGCAGTGGCCAAGGCGAAAACCAGGAGCAGCACCGAAAACACCGCGAGACCGCTGCCGCTGATCAGGAAGGGCACGACTGCTATCAGCTTGACATCGCCGGCGCCGATCTTGCGCAAGGCCCAGAAGGGCAAGAGCGCGACGAACAACAGAAGCCCCGCACTGGTGCTCAGTCCCATGTCCCACCACGACCCGGATTGGAGCGACAGCAACAGCAGGCCCCCGGCGCCCAGACAGAGCAGCAGCAGCACGTCGCGATTGGAAATTTTCTGGGTGGTGAAATCGAGCCAGGCAATCCTGGCCAGCAGAGGGATTGCGAGCACCTTCAGCAGCAGCGCTTCGGCAAGCAACATGCTAGCGCTCGACGTTCTGCACGCTTGACGACAAAAGCTTCAGATTGTTGGCGACGGTCGGGTCGTTGGGCGCCAGCTCGTAAGCCTTGAGGAAGTTCGAGCGGGCATCCTGTAACTTGCCGCGCAGCAGGTAGGAATAGCCGACATTGTTGTAATATTCGGGCGTCGCGCCGCCCAGCTTGAAGGCCCTGGCATAGGCGCGGTCGGACAGGTCGAAACGGTGGATCCGGTCGGTGCAGGCGGCCAGCCCCATCCAGGCGTTGCCGTCATTGGGTGCCAGTTGCGTCGCCTTGAAGAACAGCGCGCCGGCATTGCCGTAATTTTCGGCACGGAACTGGTTCTTGGCTTCGGCGACCGCCTGGTCCGAGGCATAGTATTCGACGTCGCTGACCGTTTTCAGCCCGTCGAAAGCATCGCCAAAAGACGTCACGTCGCCCTTCGACGGCTCGTTGGTGCGCACGACACCGTCGGTTGTGTCCGCCGTCTGGCAACCGGCAAGCACCGCCATGAGCAGACAGGCCGCGGCCGCGATAACCCTCTTCATACGTCCGTCCCCTGGGCCCCCGACTCACATTAGGGCCAAATGATATACTAAACTAGAAGAAAACGCCTCTCATGCGAATGATGACCGGCAACATGATCACCACCATCACGACTGGGAATATACAGAGACCCAACGGAATCATCATCTTGACCGGGAGTGAATTGGCGCGCTCCTCGGCACTCAGAATTCTCTGACTGCGCATTTCGGCGCTATAAACACGCAAGGCATCGGTGAGGCTGGTGCCGAGTTCTTCCGATTGCCGGAACAGCACCGCTAGTGCCCGCGCCTCCTCAAGGCCTATGCGATCGGCGAGTTCCCGTAACGCCTCCCGCAACGGCTTGCCGGCGCGCAGTTGCAAATTCATGATAGACAGTTGGATCCCCAGCCACTTGTGGGTGGCAGCCATTTCGTGACTCACACGTTCGACCGCCGCCTCAAGGCTCATGCCTGCATCGGCGCATGTGATCATCATGTCCATGAAGTCGGGAAAGGCACGGCGATAGATTCGTTTCTGACCATTCTCGAAGCGATCGAGCATGATGCTCGGAATCACCATGCAGGCCAGGCCGAACAAAGCAGAGCCGGCAAAAGTTATGAAACCAGGCAGCTGTGGTGGAAGGACCCGCGACAGCAGGGCATAGATGGCCAAAAACCCAATGCAGACTGCAACCAGACGGGACAGGGTGTAAACCAGCGGTGCACTTGATTTGTAAAAGCCGGCACGAAAGAGCTTCGCCTCCAAAGCATTCGGCTCATCGCGCTCCTTTTCGATCGACTTGAAGTAGGCGTCGACTGGCCGTTGTGCCGCAAGCTTGGCAAGCACGTCCTGTCCAAGCATTGACCGGCGGTCTGTAATTCCTTCGCCCATCAGGCTCTGCGCGACGAGCTTTCGTGTTTGCAGAGCCGGCAGGAAGACGAGCGCACCGAACAGGAAAAAAGATGCCGCCGCCGCAAACACGACGATAGATACCAAGAAACCCAGATCCTGAATATTCGAAAACAATTTTATTCGTCGCCCCTGTTAGAAATCAAAATTAACCATTCGATACATGATGAAATCCCCCAACAAAGCCCACACCCCGAATACGGTGAAGACTGGGAAAATGAGCTGATCGTGCCACACGCCTCCATAATAGGAGGGAGCAAGAAGTTGAAGGATCAAGAACATGACGAGCGGAAACAGTGATATAATCCAGGCCGACACGCGCCCTTCAGCGGAAAGCGCCCGAATTTTCATTCGAAGCTTTTGCCTTTCTCGCAGTACCGAGGATAGGTTGGACAAGATTTCGGTCAAATTACCGCCGGTCTTGGCCTGGATCGACAGGGATACCGACAGCAACTGAAGACCCTCGAAGCCGACACGCTGCGAAAGCTTTCGCACAGCCTGCTCGATGCTGAGACCGAAAGTGATCTCATCGGAGACGATGCCGAACTCGGTGCCGAGCGGATCCGGCATTTCGCGCGCGACCAGACCGATGGCGACCGAAGCCGGGTGTCCGGCGCGCAGCGAACGAACGATCATGTCGAGCGCGTCCGGCAGCTGTTTGGCAAACTTCTGGATTCGCTTGTTGCGGGCGCGCCGGAGGACGAGAAGCGGCAGGACAAGCCCTACGACCAGAAAGATAAGAAGCGACGCCAAAGCGGAAAAATTGAAGAGTACCAGGAGCAACGCCATCGCTAGTCCGACGAGCAGGAATGTCGCGGCGAACGTCAGGGGATTTCCGGTAATGCCGGATTGAGTATAGAGTCTGTTCAGCCACACCATTCCAAAAAGAAAGTCGCCGGAGTCAGTGAGGCCACGCTCCCGCAGCAATCCCTGTAGCGTTTGTTCGGCCGGGACGTCGCCAGCGAGCCGCTTCAATCGGCGATTGACTGCTAGAGACCGAGAGCGGCGGCCGGCAAATGAAAGATAAAGAGCTTCGCCGGCGAGGATGACCGAGGCTGCCGCCAGCATGTAGATGAAGTATAGCAGAGCTTGACCAGTCGGCATCAGAGGGCAACCTGCGGGTTGAAGGCGTCCTTGGCAAAATGATGGCCAAGCGTCGCCGCCTCTGGAGCGAAGCGCGGACGGACACCGGTTGCGCGAAAGTCTCCGACGACCTTGCCCTCGGCCGTCACCTCACGGCGGACGAAATGATAGATTTCCTGAAGCTGCACGACATTGCCCTCCATGCCGGTCAGTTCCGATATGGAGGTGACACGCCTGCCGCCATCCGAGAGCCGCTGTGTCTGGACGATGATGTCGATGGCGGAGGCGATCTGCGCCCGGATCGAATCATGCGTCATCGGCATGCCGGCCATGCCGACCATCTGCTCCAGCCGCGAGATCGCATCGCGCGGCGTGTTGGCATGGATTGTCGTCATCGAGCCTTCGTGGCCGGTGTTCATTGCCTGTAGCATGTCGAAAGCTTCCTCGCCGCGCACCTCGCCGACGATGATGCGGTCCGGTCGCATGCGCAGCGCGTTCTTCAGCAATTCGCGCTGGCGAACCTCGCCCCTGCCCTCGACATTGGGCGGGCGCGTCTCGAGCCGGCCGACATGCGGCTGCTGCAATTGCAGTTCTGCCGCATCCTCGATGGTGATCAGCCGCTCCTTCGAAGGGATGTAGCTCGACAAGGCGTTGAGCAACGTTGTCTTGCCGCTGCCGGTGCCACCCGAAACCAGGATCGATTTGCGCGCCTGGACTGCGATCCGCAGCAGGTCGATCATCGGCGGACGGATCGAATTGAATGCCATCAAACGTTCGAGCGAATAGGGATTCTTCGAGAATTTGCGGATCGATACCAGCGGGCCGTCGACCGAGACCGGCCGCACCGCGATGTTGACACGTGAGCCGTCTTCCAGCCGGGCATCGACCATGGGCGACGATTCATCGACCCGCCTGCCGATAGCCGAAACGATCTTGTTGATGACGCGCAGCAGATGGGCCTCGTCCCGAAACCGGATTGGCGTCTCTTCGACGATGCCCCGCCGCTCGATGAAAACGCGCTTGTGAGTATTGATCAGGATGTCGGTAATGGAATCATCCTTGAGCAGCGGTTCGATCGGCCCGAGGCCCAGCATCTCGTCGGCGGTGTCGCTGGTGAGTTGATCGAGTTCGCGCGCATTCAGCGGCACCGCGCGAGCGCGAACGAACTCGCGCACGATTGGACGGATCTCGTTCAGGATCTCATCCTTGGAAGCACTTTCAAGCGCGGTCAGGTTGAACCGGTCGATCAAGTGGCGATGCAGCTCGACCTTGATCGTCAGGAAATCGTCACCATGCGATTGAATATCAACGGCTGGCAGAAGAGCCGGAGCAACAGGCTGCACCGCCAGCAGCTCGACCTTTGTCACTGCCTGCTGTTCGCTTGGCCCCTTGATGAACCGTCCCAGCATAATTGCTTATACTCCCCTCGGACACGCATTAGCGGAAACTAAACGTTAACCAACGAGCGCACAAGCGCCTGGATGCCCGGCGCACAGCCATTACTTTCGGCATAGTTAAGATCAAGGACCGCAAATCCCTTGATTATTTGATGCAGAGGGCATGCGGAGTTCCCCAAATTTATCCTCAGCTCTCAGGCTCATGCGCCCGCGCCGCGAAAATTAGCAAAACTCCCTCTTAAGTCCTTAGATATAAAGGAATATGCATTTCTTCTAATGCTTCCACGGTTTCGCCACATGAGCGGCTAAATTGTGAATGAATGGTTAAGGGCAATCGAAAAATGAAAAGAATCAATCCCTTGATAAGATTTCACTTTGCAACCTTCTTGCCGAATCAGGTACATGAAAGTTAAGGAACCCTTAATGTCGTTTGACTCTGCATTTTCTCGGGACCTAGGATCGAGATGACGGGGGATGCTTGGGTATGGATTTCATCTCTTGCTCTGTCTCGTCGGGTTCCAACCTCCAAAGGGAGAAATTGACATGAAGAAGCTCATGACGATGACCCGGCAGTTCCGCGACGATGAAAACGGCGCTGCCATGGTCGAATATTCCATCCTCATCGGCATCATTGCCGCGGCGTCGATCGTGACGATCATCGCTATCGGAGTGTGGGTGAACGGCTCGTTCACCAATCTCTGCAGCAAGCTGACGGGCGTTGCTGGCGTGACGAACTGTACTGTTGCTACGGCTACTCCCTGATCATTTTCCAATCGGGACCCGGATCTGATCCGGGTCCCTGTCGCCCGATATGTTGCCTTTCTTGGGGTTTTTGGGATCATGCGCGCGAACACACTCATCATGATCGTTCTTGCCGGTGTTTTCGGTGTCCTGGCGGTTGTGCTGGTCAATATCTGGCTGGCTGGCCAGCGAAGCGCCATGGCGCAAACGGGCATTGTTCAAGGCAGCACTGTCGTCGTTGCGGCAATGCCGCTGAAGTTCGGCGATACGCTTAGCGCAGACAAATTGCGCGAAGTCGCATGGCCGGCGGGCTCGATTCCAACTGGCGCCTTCAAGACAACGAAAGAGGCCTTGGCCGGCGAAGGCATCAGGCAGGCGCTTCAAACCATTAGCGCCAACGAACCAGTCCTCGCCAGCAAGATCACTGGCCCAGGCCAACGCGCCACGCTTTCGGCGGTGCTTGGCGAAGGCATGAAAGCTGTTTCCATCAGGGTGAACGACGTGCTCGGCGTCGCCGGCTTCGTCTTCCCGGGTGACCGGGTCGATGTGCTGCTGACGCGAACGGTGCGCGGCGATGATGGAGCGGACAAGAGTTTCGTCGATGTGCTGCTGCAGAGCATGAAGGTGCTCGCCATCGACCAGGTGGCCGATGTGAGCAAGGACAGCCCAACCGTGGTGAAGTCCGTAACGCTGGAAGCCAGCACCAAGGACGCGCAGAAGCTGACGCTTGCGGCAGGCGCCGGCCAATTGTCGCTGGCGCTTCGCCAGGCCGCCGCCAGCAAGGGCGAAATGACCGAGCGGGTGACGCTTTCCGACCTGACCGGCGAAACGCCGGCCGATGTCGCCGCCAGGCAGGCGGAGCTCGACAAGAAGGCAGCAGCGGAAGCGGAGGCAGCAGCCGAGCGCAAGCGCGCCGAGGACAAGATTGCCGGGTTGACCCAGGCTGTGGAGCGGGTGGGAAGCCGCCTCGACGAGTTGGGCAAGGTAAAGATTGCTCCGATCGTGATGGCGGCACCGCAGCCGGTCGTCAAGGAAGTGGTCAAATATGTGCAGCCTGAGCCGCCGGCGCGGGCAACGATCGGCGTTTTTCGGGGTGTGAAGCTCGAGACATATGACGTGCCGCGACAACCATGATAAGGTGCGGCTAATAAACGGGACTGCCACCGGCAGCGAGTGGGGAGACGGGGATGCGGGGATATTGCTTAGGGATAGCGACGGCCGCGTTGTCGTGCCTAGGGGCGCTGTTGCTGTCGGGCCTGGCGGCCAATGCGGCCGACCGCTTCATCGATGTGTCGACCCCCAGCGTTCATCGGATTTTCCTGCCGATGTCGCAATCGGTGACGATCCAGGTGAGTGCCAATCTGGGCGACATCGTCGTTGGCGACGAGAAGATCGCCGATGCCCAGCCAATGACCGACCGCACGCTCTACGTCATCGGTAAGGGCGCCGGCACCACCACGGTTAATCTGTTCTCCACCGATAAGCGCTCGCTCGGCGCCCTCCAGATCGAGGTCGGCGTCGATGTCAGCGACATGGCGCAGGCGATCCGCCAGGTCGCGCCAAAGTCGCGCATCGAAGTGGGCTCGGTCAATGGCAAGGTCAGGCTTGGCGGCCATGTCAAGGACGGCGCCACGCTGGCGTCGATCCTGGAGGTTGCGCAGCAATATGGTCCGGACGCTGTCATCAACTCGGTCATCGTAGACGACAGCCAGCAGGTCAATCTGGAAGTGCGCGTGCTGGAAGCCAAACGCAATACAGGCCGCGATCTCGGCGTTTCAATCAAGAGCACGAACGGGAGTGGGACGAGCCGAGTTGGAACCGGCATTGCCACAGTCGACAAGGACGGAGCAGAGCTTGGCGCGGGCGACCTGGTCAGCGGCCTACTGTCGAACACCAATCCCTTCGCGGCGCTGATCACCCGCGTGATAGACAGCAACATCAAGGTCGACCTGATCATCGAGGCGCTTGAGGCCAAGGGCGTGGTTCGCACGCTGGCCGAGCCGAACCTCACCACGCTATCGGGCGAGCCGGCCAGTTTCAACGCCGGAGGCGAAGTCCCCATCCGTAGCGTCGACAAGGATGGACTGATCCAGATCGATTACAAGCAGTTCGGCGTCAATCTCGTGTTCACGCCGGTTGTACTTGACGAAGGCAAGATCCACATCAGGCTGGCGCCAGAGGTCAGCGACCTGACCGGCTTCACCACCGCCGGCGACCCGATCTTCACCAATCGCAAGCTGACAACCGTGGTCGAACTGCGCGACGGCCAGAGCTTCGCCGTCGGCGGGCTGCTGTCAAGCAAAACCACCAAGCAGCAGAACCAGGTGCCATGGCTTGGCCAAGTGCCTGTCATCGGGACGCTGTTTCGCAATTCGAGCAGCCAGAAGGAAGAAACCGAGCTGGTGGTCATTGTCACGCCACACATCGTGCGGCCGGTGAAGCCCGGCGAACAGCTGGCGACGCCGTTCGACAAGACGCGGCCCGCCAACGATCCGGAATTCTTCGTGCTCGGCCAGCTCGAAGTGACCAAGGACATGGTGCGCAAATATGAACTGGGCGAAGGTGTCACCGGCCCCTATGGCCACATGCTCGACTTCAAATCGAAGGACAAGATGCTCTATGTCAAGAAATAGCGCCTTGATCCTTATCCTGTGCGCCAGCGCGCTGTCGGGCTGCGCCGCGGACTATCTGAACCACTACGATTCGGTGACCCTGGCCGCCGGCGACACGCAGAAATACAATTCGCTGCTGCAGACGATCGACCCACTCAATCCGAACTCAAGGAATACGAAGATCGAAGGCGACGGCGCGCGCGCCGCCGCCGTTGCCCAGGGCTACAAATATCCACCGCCACCGCCACCGCCGCCGGCGATCACGGTCAATGTGGGCGGGTCGGGCGTGACGACGCAGTGAACTGAACGGAAGGATGCGGAGGGCGCCGGGCATGCGAGGGGCTCTGGCGCAAGAAAGCAGAGAGTAAGGTCATGTTGGGGACCATTCGTGCCTTCTGGAACGATCAACGCGGCGTCGCGATGATCCTCGTGGCGATCACGCTGCCCGTGCTTATCGGCTTTGCTCTGCTGGCTATCGATATGAGCAGGGCCAACGGACTGCATAACGATCTGCAGAAAGGTATCGATGCGCTTGCGCTTGCGACAGCCGCGGAACTTGATGGCAGATCGGATTCGATCACCCGAGCCGAACTGGCAAAGACGACACTTCTCACCAACAAAACAAAGTTTTCAACATCTGGCAATCATACGCTCGCTTTGGCTGATGTGACCATTAAATATTTAACCGGGATACCTGCCGACGACAGCATCGGGTTGAATGCCGCTGGTGTCGACGCTAATGGCCATGACTGGTCAAGCACCGATCCCAAAGCCGTGTCGTTCTCCTTGGTGACCGTGAATCCGTCCGTCGCGGCGGCAGATGGTGCCGGGGCCTTTGAGGCGATCTTTCCAGCAAGCTTTCTTGGCGGCAATAACACCTTCGATATCAGACCTCAGGCTGTGGCCGGATTTGTCCAGTCGATCTGCGAAACGGTGCCAATCTTCATGTGCAATCCGTTCGAGACGACCGACCCGCTGACCAGCAAGACCATCCAGCAGGCATTCGCGTCGGGCGATACCTACAGTCGCGAGTTCCGTATCCTTAAGGTCGACAGCAATCCTGGTCCCGGTAACTTCGGCCTGCTCGACA
This sequence comes from Mesorhizobium sp. M7A.F.Ca.US.005.03.1.1, assembly GCF_003997975.1. Classification (NCBI taxonomy): domain Bacteria; kingdom Pseudomonadati; phylum Pseudomonadota; class Alphaproteobacteria; order Hyphomicrobiales; family Phyllobacteriaceae; genus Mesorhizobium; species Mesorhizobium sp. M7A.F.Ca.US.005.03.1.1. Next base: position 7,719 of record NZ_RZRO01000001.1, on the reverse strand, counting down.
ACAGCCTCACTTCGCTGCGCGATGCCATAGCAATGGGAACAGCCGGCACTTGCTACAACCGGAATGCAATCACCACAAAAACCGGTGTGACCTTGGGCCAAGTAAGCGCAGGCCTTAACGTCCGCTTTGATCTCTACAGCGGGTCTCTCAATAAATATAACAAGGACTGGGCGTATCGACCGGCAAGCAATGTTCGCAAGGGACAGCAAAGCAATACGTGCAACAAATACGATCCTGCAACCGACGGCCCCCCGGCATCGGCACTGCCGCTCCCGCCCGGCGTATGGGACGCTGGCAACAACGCATATTCGCAGAAGATCACCAACGCCACGACATTCTACGGCAATTATTGGAGTAGCAATCACAAAGCCAGCGTCCCTAACATCCCCAGTTCTACCAACCCGGTATCGAAGACGGCACCGGCGTCTCGATACGATGTCTACAAATATGAAATCGCGACCACTGGTCTTGTTGCAGACAAATCAAAGGGTCCATCAAACGAGAGAGGAACGCCTGCCTGCTTCAATGGCGCGACCCCGACTGCGGATCCCGATCGGCGGCTGCTCAACATGGCGATCGTCGACTGCATCGCCAACCAGGCCAAGATCAACGGGCATACGCAGCTGAAGCCGGACGGATATGCCAGTGTTTTCTTGGTCGCGCCAATTGCGAAATCCAACCCGAGTGACGACCCAGACGGCACCGGCGCCGAGAAGCCTATCAGCCTGGAGATCGTCGACGTTGATGGCGGGTTCGCGAACAACACCCTGGTCGACAAAGCATTTCGCAACGAAGCCCAGTTGTATCGGTAGCGTTGACATGACCAGGTTCGGCAAAATCATTGGACGGTTCCAAGTCGACGAAAGTGGCGCCGCTTTGGTGGAAGCCGCGATCACCATACCACTCGTCTTGCTGTTATCGGCCGGTGTGTTCGAGTTCTCCAATATCCTGAACACCCGGCTGCTTCTCGAAGCCGGCGTTGAGGATGCGGGGCGCTACATGGCACGATGCAGCAGCGACTGGGCGACTTGCAAGGCGCGGGCTCAAAACCTTGCTGCCTATGGGACGGTCGATAGCGGCAACGCCCGGGTGACCGGATGGCTTCCAGCGACAGTTGACATCACCAAGGCGGTCTCGCTGGACGCGGTTGATGCCGCCACGGGCACGCAGCTTTATCTCAGCAGCACGACCAAAGTCGATGTCGTGGACGTCAGCACGTCCTATTCTTATCCGGACGTTGGATTCTGGTCGTATCTTGGCTTTGGAGCCCTGACCCTCAGTGTATCCCATCAGGAACGGGTCATTGGATGGTGATGGAACGCACCAAGTTTTGGGCTAGCCAGTCCGGAACGACAATGGTCGAAATGGCCATAGTGATGCCGCTGCTGTTGACGCTTCTGCTTGGCTTCGTCGATTTCGGCTACGCCTTTTACCAATGGAATGCCGGGAATAAAGCGGTGCAAGCCGGCGCAAGGCTGGCGCAGATCTCAACACCTGTCGCCAGCGGGCTCCTGGCCGAGACGATAACGCAGACTGACCTAACTAAAGTTGGCACTGCGGTACCGGCAAACACTTACAACTATATCTGCACCGCCAACACCGCTGGAAGTGTCTCTTGCGTTTGCGGCACAGGCGCTACATGCCAGAACCTCAATGTAAGCCAAGATGCCTTTAATTTCATTTTTAGCGGCAACAGCAGCCGGGCCGGAATGCAGACATTCCTGCCGATGCTGGCCAAGTCCGAAGTCAGGATTCAATACCAGGCGTCCGGCCTCGGCTACTGGACGCGACCCAGCGGGGCGGTGCCTACCATCACCGTCAGCATCACCAACCATCCCTTCCAATTCTTCTTCCTGGGCGGACTGCTCGGATTCGGAAACATCACCATGCCCTCCATGCTGAGCACAGTCACGGGCGAAGATTTGAAGAGTACCTGGCCATGAACGCCATCAACACCAAGGTCACGCCGACCAAGCGCAAGCAGGTGGCGCTGTTTTCGTCGGATCCGAATTTCAAGCGCGATGTGGCGACGCGGCTCGATGCGCTGGCGATCTATGACGTCAGGGTTTCCGAGACGAGCGATTTTCTGAAAGGACCGCCGGCGGACACACGCCCGGGCATCGTCATCCTCGATCTCGGCAATGGCGAGCTGCTCGGCAGGCCCGGCATCGTCGAGGCGCGCGCGCTGTGGGCCAGCGTGCCGCTGATCGCGGTTTCCGACGAGCTGAGCTCGGAGCAGACGCGCGTTTTGGTGCGCATGAACGCCTCGGACTGGCTGCACAAGCCGCTCGACGGCAAGGAACTGCTCAACGCGGTGACCTTCCACGACACCGGCAACCAGGGAACCAAGAGCCGGATCATCACCTTCATCAGCGCCAGCGGCGGCGCCGGCGCCACGACGCTGGCGCTGTCGGCTGCCGAATTCCTGGCGTCGAAATCGGCTGAGCGCGCCGCGTCCACCTGTCTCGTCGACCTGGATTTCCAGAGCGCCAATTGCGGCGCCTATCTCAATCTGTTCAACCAGTTCGACCTTGCCGGCATCATCGGCCAGCCGGAGCGGCTCGATGTCGAGCTGATGGACGTCATCAAGCTGTCGCGCCCGTCCGGCCTCACCCTCTACGCATTCGAGCGGCCGCAACTGCCGTTCGAGCCGCATGGCAGCGATTTCGTCTTCCGGCTGCTCGACCTCGTCGCCTACCGCTTCGACGACATCGTCATCGACCTGCCCAATCTGGAAACGCCCTGGCACAATTCCGTGCTGTCGACGAGCGACGAGATCTTCATCGTGTTCGAACTCAATGTCGCTTCGCTGCGGCAGGGCAAGCGGCTCTACAAGAAGATCCGCGAGCTGCGCGGCAATGCGGTCAGCATCACGCTGGTCGCCAACAAGCACAAGCGCAAATGGTTCGGGAACCATTTTTCGCGCAGCGAGCTCGAAAAGATCTTCAAGGCGCCGCACATCAAGTCGGTGGCGCTGGACAATGCGCTTCTGACCGATGCGCTGAACAGGGCCATCCCGCCTTCCGAAGTGGATGGGCGGGCGCGCTTCAACAAGGATCTGAAGCGGATGTTCAAAGAGCGGCTCGATGACGCTGCCCGATAGATATCGGATCGCCCCAAAGCTCGCCGGCGCCTGCGTGCTCGGCGTGGCGCTGGCGCTGTCCGTCCACGGCTTCGCCGAGGCGCGATCAGCACTTTCGGAGCGGCCGCCGCTGCCGGCGATGGGGCCCAGCCTGCGCAAGGCCGTCGCCTTTAGAACCGCCGAGCAGCCGGGAACGATCATCATCCGCAAGGACGAGAAGGCGCTTTACCTGGTGACCCGCCAGGGCCAGGCGCTGCGCTACCAGATCAGCGTCGGGCGCGACGGGTTCGGCTGGACCGGCATCGTCAAGGTCGGGGCGAAGACCGAATGGCCGGAGTGGCGCCCGCCGCAGGAAATGCGGGCCCGCCAGCCGGAGCTGCCGAAAATGGTGCCCGCCGGCCCCTACAACCCGCTCGGCGCAAGGGCGCTCTACCTGTCGCGGGACGGGCGCGACACGCTCTACCGCATACACGGCACCAACGACCCGTCGGGTGTCGGCTTCGACGGGACATCGGGCTGTTTTCGCCTCACCAACACGGATGTGATCGATCTTTTCAAACGCGTCGCGGTCGGCGCAAAGGTGGTGGTCCAATGACGATGATCAGCGAACCGGACATGCCGGCGATCGATATCGGAAACCAGGAACAGCGCGAACCGGCTGCCACCGGGAAACCCAGCAAGGCAAAGACGATCGCCGTCATCGTCGCCGGTGGCGCGCTTTTGATCACCACGGTCAACATGGCGGCCGCGGTCTATCTCTATCGGGGCATGAGCGACCTGCGTTTCGTCGAGGCGCGGCTGGAGCAGCTCGGCGCGTTCGAGCAGCGGATCGCGGCCCGGCTCGACACAGTCAACAACGGTTTTCAGAGCCGGTTCGAGAAACTGGACAGCCAGTTGCAAGGCAGCTTCAACGAGATCGATGCCAGCATTGCCCGGCTGGGGCAGACTATGCCGGTCGCCGGCGGCGAGGCCATGCCGGGTGCGGAAGAACCCTCCGAGATCGCCACCAGCACGCTGGCGCAAGCGCCCGAAGCCCTCGGCGGCGAGAGCGCGAGCGAACCCGGCGTCATCGAAGCGCCCGCACCCAGGAGGAGAATCGCATCGGCGTCGCCCCCTGCTCCCAGCTCCAATTACCAGCGCATCCAGCAGCCCGACGGCAAGGTCTATTACCGCCGGATCAACTAGACTTCGGGCGTGGCTGAACGAAGGCCGCTTGGACGGATCTAAAGATCGCGCTGCAGCGCCAGGATGCGGATGGCCCGGACGGACCGCTCCCGCGCCTCGGTGAGAAAGGCGATGTGGCAGTAGGCACAGGCCACGAAGCCCAAAAGCAGCACCAAGCTGTTCTTGAAGGTGAAATCGACGGCCAGCGAATAGGGAAGACCCTTGGGCGACGTGAATTCGGCAATCGTGCTTGCCGTTTCCGAATGGCTGCCGACCGCGATCATCAGCCCGGCGAAAATCAGGGCGATATGGTTGGCGAGGAAGAAGAAAGCCGACCGCTTGGCGTGGCACGCCATCCAGCAGACGATCGATGCGGCGGCAAGGATAGCGGCTTCGAAAGCCATGGAACCGCCCAGCCAGACATCCACCTGCTGCCAAAGCACCGTCGACAAGGGGCGCAGTTCAAGCCATAGCCACCATGCGGTGGGGCTGGCTGGATAGATGCCCAGCAACAAGGTCGCCATGCGCTCCCCTGCCAGGACCGCCAGAATGAGAAACGGAAAGGCGAAAAGCAGAAGCGGCTGGCGTTTCATGTTCCCTCGACAATCTGCAGGCCAGGATAGACCGCATAGATTGCTCAAGGCTTAACAGCCCTACTTCCGGCCCTCTCCCGATTGCGAGCGTTCGAGGACGGCGAAGAAGATCACGGTGAGCAGAAGCACGATCAGCAGCAGCACGAACGCGGCTGCCGCGCCTTCGTTGAGCGAAAGGCCGAGAAAGGCACGGCGATAGGCAAAGAAGCTCAGCACTTCGGTCGCGTTGCCTGGCCCGCCCTTGGTCAGGACATAGGGCAGATCGTAGGTCCGGAATTCGTTGATCAGCTGGATGATGATGGTGATCGCCGCGACCGGCCGAAGCATCGGCAGCGTGATGTAGAAGAATTGCTGCCAGCCGCGCGCGCCGTCCACTTCAGCAGCCTCATAGGGATCGCGCGGCAAAGCGGCGAGCCCGGCGGCGAGGATCAGCACGACGAAGGACATTTGCTGCCAGATGTCGATCGCCGCCATCGTCCAGAGTGCCATGCCTGGCGTGCCTAGCCAGTCGAGGCGCGGCAGGCCTGATATCTCCATGAGATGATTGGCGATGCCGAGATTGGGCTGGAGCAGCATGCGCCAGATCAGGGCGACGCTGATCGGCGACATCGCCATGGGAATGGTCAGAACCGCGAAATAGACCGGCTTCATCCGGACCGTCCGGTTGAGCATCAGGGCAATGCCGAGCCCGATCACGAATTCGCCGACCACGGTCACCGCCGAATAGCGCACGGTGAGCCAGAGCGCGTTCCAGAACAGCTCATCGCCGATCATCGAAGCGAAATTCTTGAACCCGACAAGCGGCAGGAGCTGCGGCTTGATCAAGGTCATCGAGGAGATCGAGAGGATGCAGGCATAGGCCAGGGGAAAGCCCATCACGATCGCCAGCAGCAGCAGGCCGGGCAAGGCAAAGGCCCAGCCGGTCCGCCACTCGCGGCCACGGGCAGCCCATCCTTTTTTGATCGCATTGTGCATCGTGGCCGAGCCTTGGTGGGGGTGGCGTTGCTGATCTCGTCAAGATCCGGGGTCTGGAAAATCCGGCGCGGCTGACATCGCCGCGCCGGGTCTCCTTGCCGAGCCGGACCGCTATTTGTCGAGGAGCCCCTGCAGGCCGTCGGAAGCTGCCTTCAGCGCCGCGTCCGATGTCGCCTGGCCACCAGCCGCCAGCGAAAGCTGGGTACCGAGCAGATCCTCGTATTGCGCCGAATAGGTGAAGATCGGGAACGACTTGCCGGTCGCCACCACATCCTGGGCGGTCTTGTAGAAGGGATATTTCGCCAGCACCGCCGCATCGGCATAGACATCGCTGCGCACGGGCGCGTGGCCCTCGAGCGCGCGCTTCACCGAAACATCCTTGCTCTGCACCCACTGGATGAAGGTCCAGGCGGCTTCCTGCTCTTCCGGCGACGTGTTCTTGGGAATGCCCCAGCCCCAACCGCCGCTCTCGCCATGGCCGCCCGGCATCACCGACAGGCCGACCTTGCCGGCGACCGTCGGACACTTCACGGCATCGTCCATCTGCGGCAGCATCCACCAATAGGTGACCATGCTGAAGGCGGAACCGCTGCACATCAGACGCATGGTGTCGTCGAGCGTGGCCGACACGGCACCCTGCTGGGCGCCGCGCTGGATGTTGTCGACATAGAGATCGAGCGCCTTCTTGGCCTCTGCCGTGTCGAGGCTCGCCTTGCCGTCGGCATTGAGATAGCTGCCGCCGGCGGAGAACAGATAGTTGGAGAATTCCATGCTGTTGGGATCGCCGCGCTGGCCCTGCATCGCGGCCCCGGCGACACCGGCATTGGCCTTCATGAATTTGGAAATCGCCACATAATCTTCGAGCGTCGTCGGCAAAGCGAGCTCCTTGCCGGTTGCCGTCTTGTAGGCGGCCTTGAGCTTCTCGTCGCCGATCAGGTCCTTCCGGTAGAGGAGGCCCATCGAGTAGTTGTACATGGGCACCAGGAACAGCTGGTCCTTGGTTCGGCCGAGCAGGTCAAGCGTCGAGGGAATGAAGGGGCTCAGATCGTATTTGGATTTCTCGACGAAGGGTTTCAGGTCGGCCAGCCAGCCGGCCGCCGGAAATTCGCCGGCCCACAGGAAGTCGACCTCGAGCACATTGTAGTAGCTCTGCGGCGCGGTCAGCTGCGACACCAGCTTGTCGTGCATGTCAGGATAGCCGATCTTCTCAAACTCGACCTTGATGCCGGTCTGCTTCTCGAATTCGGGCAACAGCGCTTCAATGATCTTGGTTTCCGGCACGTCCTCCATCAAGGCGTGCAAGGTGATGGGCTCAGCCGCCCTGGCCGGAAGCGATGCGCTGACAACAGCTGCCCCGCTCACGGCCGTCATCAGCATTTTGATCAAGGTCTGCTTGTTCCAAGTCATAACTCTCTACTCCTCTTTCCCTCTGGACGCGGCGGTGATCCCGCCACGATTTCATAACCGGCTAGCGAGCCATGTCGGCTCTCGGAGCGGCCGGCCTATTTCACGCTGCCGAACGTCAAGCCCTGGACGATGAAACGCTGGATGAAGCGGGAAGCCACGACCAGCGGCAGGATGGCAAGGACGACGCCGGCAGAAACCTTGGCGATCTGGACGCCGTTCGAGGTCTGCAACGCCGCAAGCGCAACCGGTATGGTTGCCGTCTTCGGCCCGCTCAAAACCAGGGCAAACAAAAACTCATTCCACGCCAGGATAAAGCCGAGCACGCCGGCGGCCGCGATACCGGGCATCGACACCGGCAGGACAATACGCCAGAAGGCGCCCCAGGCGGTCGCGCCGTCGGTCATCGCCGCCCATTCCAGATCCACTGGAATGCCCTCGAAGAAGCCCACCAGTATCCAGGTCAGGAAAGGCAGGTTGAGCGCGGCATAGACGATGATC